>JBEIFD010000411.1:0-4033 GCA_040382535.1 Merismopediaceae cyanobacterium | reverse complement strand
GACACAAGCTTTTGAAGTCAATAAGTCAATATTGCCTGCAATGAATGCAGTAGACCTACTTAAAGAACTTTGTTAAAGAACTTGATTAAAGAGCTTGCGTGAATATACTGACAAGCTATGAATAGAGTGTATCGCCAACCAAGTAAATACACTGTGATGCAGATCTCGCTTTTTGTGTGATCTATGTCACAAAATAGATACTTGCCTCAAGGCATTGATATCATTTGACAAGAGTTCTAACTTTATTCAACAAAACGTTGCTAACTACAGGCGATCGCGACACAACCCGACAAAAGTAATTTGGAGCAGGGCGCAACATCTACGCCCCAAACCATCAGCTTAGGGAGAACCCAGTAATTCAATCTGGCTAAACAAAAATTCTGTGGTGATTTTTTCTCCACCATCCGCGATCGCGTCAATCACCTGACTTTTCGGTAAATAATAGCCGCCAATTTGTTCGTAGGTTTCCTGAAAATCCCGCTTCCCCTTGAGTTCTCCCGTTTTAGGATTCCGAAAAATAGCATTGTAACGAACGGCAATGTAACCACTCTCAGTTTTGAGACTTTCTTCCGTATTAATAGTGAAACCGACAGGCCCCATAACACGACTGACTTGGCAAATTTCCTGTCCCCGTACTTTGTAATTTGACCCCATTGCATCCCCTTGAACGAGGATTTCGACTGCGCCAGTCGGATCTTTTTCGCCAAAATCAAAACTATTTTTACCGTGAGACTTTTCAAAATTGCCCAGTTTTCGATGGGTGACAATATCTCGGAGTTGATTATAAACACTTTCTTTGACTGTTTCATCTTCAAAACCAGTCACTTCCACACTAAAATCAGCATTAACCAGAATTTTTCCCTGAAAAACCTCATCACCTTGTTTGAGGGTCAAATCAGCACGATAACCAGGAAATTGACTATCCCAGGTATAACGATTTTCGTAGGCAGTGCGAAAGATATCTTGGGCGGTTGTCGTGATAGTCATAATGTTGGTTCAAAATAAACGAGAATTAATCCCTATTTTAGTCCTAAAGTTAAACCCTTCGTTGAGAGACCTCGGTTTAGCCTTTTTCGGTTTTCAACACAGGTAAATGATCCAACAGGATGCTAAACGTTACCGTAGAACCTAAATCTTCTCCCATACTGAAAAAAGCAACGCTTCCTCCCATCGCTTCGGCGAGTTTTTGGGAAATGCTTAAACCCAAACCTGTCCCACCATAGGCCTTGGTACGAGAACCATCAATCTGGACAAATTTTTCAAATAATTTCGCTTGCTTTTCTAGGGATACTCCAATGCCTGTGTCGGTGATGCTAATTTTGATTTTTCCAGGAAATGTTTGGTCTTTCCACTCGATTTTTTGCTTAATAATTTCTCCTCTAATCGTAATTTCTCCTGTAGGGGTAAATTTGATCGCATTCCCCACAATATTGAGCATTACCTGTAATAGCCATCGATAATTACCGTACACCGTGATAGGAGTCAGGGTCGAGGGCAGTGTCAATCTAAAATCCAGCTTTTTGGCTTGGGCTTGAGGAATAGCAAAATTACTGACGGCCTGACACAATTCAGTCAGATCAACCCTACCCAATTCTCGGTCAATGATACCCGATTCAATTTTTGCTAAATCGAGAATATCGTTAATCAGATTTAAGAGGTGCAGGGCTGATTGGTGAGCTTCTTCGAGGAATTCCTGCTTTTCTTCCTCACTGTCGGCCATGTCGTCTAAAACGAGTTTCAAAAAACCAATAATACCGTTTAAGGGAGTGCGGAGTTCGTGGGTTGTACTGGCTAAAAATTCGCTTTTAAGTTGGGAGGCTTCCTTGGCAATGCGGGTGGCTTCCTCTAGTTCTTGATATAGCGTTGCGTGGGCGATCGCGGTTCCAACCTGAGCGGCAAGTTCTTGGACAAACTCAATAACCCCTAAACTCCAATCTCGATGGCGATCGCACTGCTGAATGCAGATCAACCCATTGCATTGATCTTGATGAAAAGTCGGAACAATGAGCATTGAACAAATCTGAAACTGACCGCAGAGAGCATCATCCCAAAAAATAGGCTTACCTTCCTCTATTGTTTCTGGATCCATGTCTTCCCAGGGATATTCTATCCATTCTCCCCACAAGGAGCTAATCCCTGATTGACAAAACTCCGCCTTTATTTGAAACGGAGATTCCTTGCTCAACATCAAACATCGACTAGCCTTGAGGGATTCTCCAATGCCTTTGACTGTCTCGCGCCAGATCATCTCCAAATCCAGGGTTCTTCGTATTTTACGAGAAATTTTGGTCAATAATCTTTGAGAGGATTCAGAGGACAGTTCACACTCTCCCGATGGACTGCTCAAAACTCCTTCCTCATCTGCAAGACTGCATCCCATTACCAAAACACGAGTAACACCATGAACATCAGATAAAATAGGAGTAATCACTAATTTCAGAGGGAAAGTCTGATTTTTATAGGAAAATAAACCACAATATTGGTCTGGCACTCCGTACCGAATAATTCGTTGCAGTTTCTCAACGTAGGCCTCTAGGTCAACAGGACAAAAGCTATTTTCAGGAAGATGATCAATAATTTGGGGGGGCAAAATACCGTATTTTTGGGCTAACTGCCAATAAAAACTCAAATAGCGACCCTGACTATTCTGGACAAAGACCAATTCTGCCCCTAACGCCTCGAAGGAGACTATATTTGAGTCTATTTGATAGTCAGGAGTATTTTTACTACTGTCGGTAGAAATAGACACTAATGAACTCAACGTTGATATTTATGACTTAAGCAAGCAATCTTTAATGACATTGTCCATCGTCTTTTGGCGGGGTAACAGATAGCCCCGTCTTGATGGGATAGAGCATTCCAGCCATGATAAAACAGGAGTCACACTTATCGTTGTAACCCCAAAACCTCATGATGTCCAGATAGGTCTTACCATTTTGCCCAAAAAAAACAAGACTGAGGACACGGTTGATAATCTTGAGATTGGCTTCTTACGGGAGTCAATTGAGGCTACTCCAGAAAAGTATCATTAAACTTGAGCTATTTTCCCCAAATCCAGCCAGTCTAATCGTTCCATTCACCTTTGGGGGGAATAGGGGGATTCCGTCTCAAACTACGGGTTAAATCGTCATCCCGATCAGGCTCACCCCGTAGCCATTGCTTAACCGCTACTTCAATAATTCGGGCAGGATCGTTCGTTAAGTGTTGAATTTGCTCCAATACGGCGGGATCCAATTGGATGGATACTTCTACTTTTTCCGATGCCCGTTCAGTCGATACAACATTTTCATTCATAAGTTGTTTTCCCTTTCCTCTATTCCGATTATACCCTGTCTAACAAAGATTCTATCAATCAATGCTGAGTTTTTTGTCATCATCTAAAGATGGATTAGAAAATATTAGTGCTTAAAAAATAGCTTAATCTCGGTATTTTGATCATGATATTAATCATTTATTCTGAATACAGTAGGTTGTTTTTATGAAAAAATGTTGGCAAGATATTTAGGATTTTTCAATTGAATAATATTAAAATAAAGAGACCAGTCTTGTCTAAATCTTTTTACCGTGAATTTAAAGCGGGAGTCAATAAAGTTGAGAAAACAAGAGATTCAGCAATTATTCCAGTCTATTTGGGGATATTCAAGCTTTCGGTTTCCCCAGGCGGAAGTTATCGATTGTCTTTTGGCAGGGAAAGATGGAGTGATTGTCATGCCCACAGGAGGCGGAAAATCGGTTTGTTTTCAACTTCCTGCACTTTTTCAAGAAGGGTTGACTTTAGTAGTTTCTCCCTTGATTGCCTTAATGGAAAATCAAGTCAGGGAGTTACGCGATCGCCATTTACCTGCTCGGTGTCTCCATAGTGAGCTGCCCCGCGCCCAACGTCAGACAATTCTGAAAGAAATTCAACAGCAAAAGGTGCGGTTACTCTATATTTCCCCTGAAACCCTCCTGAGTCAGCCCGTGTGGGAGGTGTTGTGTCAACCCCAGGTGACGATCGCGGGATTGATGATCGATGAAGCCCATTGTTTGGTGG
>JBEIFD010000410.1:0-4035 GCA_040382535.1 Merismopediaceae cyanobacterium | reverse complement strand
GAACGATTTGCGTAAAATGATTGTTCATAAATTACGGGGCAAAAATGAAAAGTTGGATACAGCACTAACGGAAGCAGAAAAAGGTGATGTTACGGCGATCGCAACGGTCGGTGAACATTTAGAATCTGCCATGCAGGATGAGGCTTTTGCTCAAGAAGTGCGATCATTAGCCCAGCAAATTCAACGAGATATTGATATTCAGCAGGGTGCAGGGGGAGAAGTTTGGAATGTGATTGGTAAGGCGGAAAAGAATGTCTTTACGGATAATAAAGCACCGATTATTAAAGATAGCAGTGGTACGGTAACGATTAACTACGGTATGCCACCTCAATCATAATTAGCTGGTTGTAATTTAAAGATAAAATGTGGGATGGGCATCCTGCCTGTCCACAAGCTAGAAACCTTTTCCACTGCCTATCCACAGGCTAGAAGCCTGTTCCACTTAACTTAGGAGAAAACAATGTCAAACGAAACACAAGGTTCTGAGTCTTGGAATGTGACAGGTAAGGCCGAGAAGAACATCTTTGAGGGGAATAACGCTCCCATTGTCAAAGATAATTTTGGCACGGTCAATATTAACTATGGTCAGTTGGGAAAAACTTCTCTAGAGGGAAATCCTTTTGTACCACCGCAACCCCGCGAGGGAGAATTGATTGGTAGGGAAAAAGACTTAACCAGACTGCATGAGTTATTATTGCAAAGCAGGAAAAATGTCTGTGTGGTGTCGGGCATGGGAGGAGTGGGTAAAACGGAATTAGTGCGGGAGTATGTCACAAGCGATGATTGTAAGGCTTATTTTAGAGGAGGAGTATTTTATGTGGATGCACGGAGTCGTGAGAATATTGCGGCGGAGATTGTGGCCGTGACTCAGTATCATTTTCAGGCTCAGATACAAGATGGTTTATCGGATACTCAGAAAGTGGCTCAGTGTTGGCAAGCCTGGAAAACCCAGACCGAAGCGGTGTTATTGATTCTGGATGATGTGTCTGGTTTAGCGAAAAATTTTAAGCAATATTTACCGCCTGCGGATTTAGGGAAGTTGCGTTTATTGATCACTTCACGGGATACACCTGATCAACACATTGCCGAAGAATTGCCTCTAGAAGTATTGTTACCTGAAGCGGCAGTAGAACTATTAGCTTCGATTATTGGCAAAGAAAGAGTGGCAAGAGAAACACTAGCCGCAGAGAAACTTTGTGAGGAGTTGGGTTATTTGCCCTTGGCGTTGGAATTGGTGGGTTATTACTTGGAAGATGAGGATTATCAGTCCCTTTCTTTGGCCGCGATGAGAGATAAGTTAAAGGAAAAGGTTAAACATCCTGCTTTGTCACCCGAAGAAGTGCCGAGGGCCATCAAAGCGACCAGGGGAGTTCAAGCGGCTTTTGATTTGAGTTGGGATGAGTTGACACCAGAAGCAAAATATCTCGCTTGTGTGTTGGGGTCATTTGCATCGGCGGCGATTCGTTGGGATTTTGTGAGAGGTATCTATGAAATTTTACAGGGTGAAGCTTTTAGTGAGGATAATCTGAAAGATAAGTGGCTAAAATCTCTCAGGAAACTGCACCTTGTGCTGACAGTAGAAACGGACATTTATGATTTGCATCCTCTGATTAGGGATTATTTAGCAGAACAATTTAAAAAGTATCCCCAACACAGCGAGATTAAACAAGCATTTTGTGATTTATTTGTGAGTGTTGCTGATACGGTCGAGCAATCAACTACCCTAGCAGTATTCAATTTGATTGAACCCCATTTAAAAAAGATGATTGATTGGTGTGAAGGGAATGAAAACCCTCAATTTGCCTTTAGCCTAAATGGATTAGCAACACTTTACTATTCCCAAGGAAAATACAACGAAGCGGAACCGCTCTATCGGCGATCGCTTTCTATCAGGGAAAAGCAATTAGGAGAAAATAATCCCGACTTTGCCCAAAGTCTCAACAACCTGGCAGGACTTTACATTTCCCAAGGGAAATACAACGAAGCTGAACCTCTCTATCGGCGATCACTTTCTATCAGGGAAAAACAATTAGGAGAAAACCATCTCGACTTTGCCCAAAGTCTCATCGGTCTGGCTCTACTTTACTACAGCCAAGGGAAATACAAGGTCGCCGAACCTCTCTATCTGCGATCGCTTTCTATCATGGAAAAGCAATTAGGAGAAAATCATCCCCACGTTGCCACCAGTCTCAACAATCTAGCATTACTTTACTATTCCCAAGGGAAATACAACGAAGCCGAACCTCTCTATTTGCGATCGCTGGCTATCATGGAAAAGCAATTAGGAGAAAATCATCCCGACGTTGCCCAAAGTCTCAACAATCTGTCAGCACTTTACTATTCCCAAGGGAAATACAACGAAGCCGAACCGCTTCTTCTGCGATCGCTTTTTATCATGGAAAAGCAATTAGGAGAAAATCATCCCCACGTTGCCCTCCATCTCAACAATCTGGCAGAACTTTACCGTAACCAAGGGAAATACGATGGGGCTGAACCTCTCTATTTGCGATCGCTTTCTATCAGGGAAAAAGAATTAGGAAAAAATCATCCCGACGTTGCCCAAAGTCTCAACAATCTGTCAGCACTTTACTATTCCCAAGGGAAATACAACGAAGCCGAACCGCTCCTTCTGCGATCGCTTTTTATCATGGAAAAGCAATTAGGGGAAAATCATCCCCACGTTGCCACCAGTCTCAACAATCTGGCTGAACTTTACAAAAATCAAGGAAAATACAACGAAGCAGAACCTCTCTTTCTGCGATCGCGTTCTATCTTGGAAAAGCAATTAGGAGAAAATCATCCAAACGTTGCCCTCAGTCTCAACAATCTGGCAGTAATTTACAGTGACCAGGGGAAATACAACGAAGCCGAACCGCTCCTTCTGCGATCGCTTTCTATCAGGGAAAACCAATTAGGAGAAAATCATCCTGACACCGCAGGAAGTCTCAACAATTTAGCATTTCTTTATAACGACCAAGGTAACTATACAGAGGCAAAAAAACTGTCTCAACGAGCATTAAACATTTTTCAAAAAGTATTAGGCGATCACCATCCCCATACTCAAAACTCTCTATTTTCAACAAAGATGTTTAATGTACAAATCCTTCTGAATTGCGATACACAAACACTGTATGGTGTTCTAGACTTTCTTGCCCAACAAGCAAACCTTCCCGATCTAGATACAGATACAGATACAGATTTAATGTTGCTAGAAACAATTGCAACCAATCCTCAACTATTGCAGAGCCTGCGGGTAACATTGCAGGGTTAAACAATATTGATTCTAGACCATACATTACTATTGAAGATAGACACATTATTATTGCAGAGAGATACATCGTTATTGCATGACAAAACATTAATATTGCAGAGCCGACAAGAAGCATTGTAGGGGTTTGGTTTCCAAATCCTTATCCAAATCCTGCTCTAACCCCTTATTCAAATCCTTATCCAAATCCTGCTCTAACCCCTTATTCAAATCCTTATCCAAACCCTTAAATTATTGGACTTGGAGACCAAGCCCCTACCTCGGATTAAAGATTAAAAACAGGCTAGAAGTTTGCTATAAAAGACAGGCTAGAAGCCTATCCCACAAGATAAGATTGTTGCTATTGCAGAGCCTACGGGAAACATTTGTAGGGATAAAGCGCGATCGCTGTTTTGTTGTGGAGAGGGGAAAGGGCGATCGCAGAAGCTTTAAGTTAAAATTGGTTTAGAGTTGGTCTTTACAGCTCACCTTATTTAACCCGTTGAAGGTACTATCAATGTGAAATATCAAATTCAGTTTCAGCCAAAAGCAATCAAGGCACTAGACAAGTTACCGACTCAGGAAAAGGTCAAAATTGTAACCAAAATTGAAGCTCTGAAAGACGATTTACAAGGAGATGTTAAAAAATTAACGAATTTTACGCCAGAGTACCGTTTACGAGTTGGTAATTATCGAGTGCTATTCGGTATTGAGGGACAAATTTTAACAATCTATCAAGTCAAACATAGACGAGATGCTTACAATTAAATTAAGGAGTCTAAAATGCT
>JBEIFD010000409.1:0-4037 GCA_040382535.1 Merismopediaceae cyanobacterium | reverse complement strand
AACCTGTTTTAACAAAGATCTTTCTGAATTCTCAGGGAACATACAAAACATTCCAGAAGCCATCTGAAAATCAGAAAAAGAAACAATTCTAGTAAACATTAGTATCCCAGGTTGAGCGGTTTTACTCAGATTAATATTAATGATTTTAATTTTTTCTCCCTTATTTAAAAGATCCTCCAGGGTTACGGTAGTATTGACTCGATCAGTTTCAATAATTTTAAAGAGGGAAGTATAGGATAGGATACTGGCTTGGAGCATCTCAGCTTCATTTTCGTTTAGTTGATGGTTTTCTTCTTGGTATCTTTGAAGATAATTTTTTCCATCGACTTGATATTCAAATAGGCTAAAGTCCAGGACAAAGTTAAACTCTTCTTCTGATTCAAGAAAAAAGGTTTTTTCTGTCACAATTCCCATTAAACGACCAACGGCAATCAGAGTTTCTTGTTCTGCAAAATCTTTCGAGATTTTCTCGGCAAGAGCCTTGGCAGTCTCGGTGCGCTTTTTGTACTTCTTGATTAGTATTTTTTGGTTTTTATCAGGTCGTGGAAATTTAAGAAACATTTACTTTTCACCCATCAGCTAATTTTTTTATATGAGATTATTTTTATTTTTACACTATTTTGAGTTTATAAAAGAAGATTTTCAGCCTTAATGTTTGTGCCATCAACTTCGCTTTAATGAATATCCCCAGAAAAGTTGAGTCTGCAAAACCTAAACGGGCTATAATACAAACCGCTAATTACGAGTTCATCCCTATGGTCGCTGTTTTCAAGCAGATAATGCTGACTAACTTTTCCCCTTCCCAATGGCGCAACAGTAGTTTTCTCTATCAATGGGTTGGTCTTTTCGCAGGCTGGCGAGAAAGTAGTTGGTTGATGCAGTGGTCAGAGGCGATCGCGGCTTTGATGATTAGCTTGGTGTTTTTGCTTGGCCCGTTTGTGGCAACCAGTTTGATCGGATTTTTATTAGCCGTTCTCGGATTGTATTGGGGACTATTGACCCTAGCTGATTCCAGAATCAACAGTGGAATTACTCCCATTCACCTGATTGTCTTTTTATATTGGGGAATTTCCGCCGTTGCTGTCGGATTCTCCCCTGTTAAAATGGCCGCTTTAGTCGGTTTCGGTAAATTAAGTCTAAATTTACTCTTTTTTCTGGCTTCTGCGAGAATATTGCGATCGCCGATCTTACTCAATCGAATCATCACCGCCATCTTGCTCGTCGGGTTAGTCGTCAGTAGTTACGGCATTAAACAGCAAATCGATGGGGTAGAACAACTCGCCACCTGGAACGATCCCACCTCGGATCTCGCGGGTGTAACGAGGGTGTATAGCTATTTAGGTAATCCCAATCTCTTGGCGGCTTACCTACTGCCGATGATTGCCCTGAGTGTCGCGGCCATTTTCGTCTGGCGAAAGGGAATGCCTAAAATCCTAGCTGGATTTATTACAGGAATCAATTTTGTCTGCCTTTACTTTACCCAAAGTCGAGGCGGTTGGTTAGGACTCGTCGGAACTTGTGCGGTTTTTTTATTACTCTCCTATCTCTGGTGGCGAGAAACCCTACCGAATTTCTGGAAACGTTGGTTATTGCCCCTGCTCTTGGGCGGAGCAGGATTATTGTTTATCTTGGGTTTTATCTTGGTTGAACCCTTACGCATTCGGGTGATGAGTATTTTTGCGGGTCGAGAAGATAGTAGTAATAATTTTCGGATTAATGTCTGGGAAGGGGTCAAAAAAATGATCCGCGATCGCCCGATTATCGGCATTGGGCCTGGCAATAGTGCCTTTAATAAGATTTATCCCCTCTACATGAGTCCGAAATATAGTGCCTTGAGTGCCTATTCCATTTATTTAGAAATTTCTGTAGAAACGGGATTAATTGGCTTTTTTACCTTTCTCTGGTTTTTAATCGTCACCGTCAGCCAGGGTGTGCGTGAAATTATTGCTCTGCGTAAAAGCCTTAATCTCCAAGGATTTTGGGTAATGGCCGCGATCGCAGGAATGAGCGGATTATTAGTACATGGTTTTGTAGATACGGTTTGGTATCGTCCCCAGATCAGTACCCTCTGGTGGTTTTTAGTCGCCGTGATTGCCAGTCAATACTCTTATTTAGTCAAAACTAATCCTTTAGATACTAATTCTTAATCTAAGAATCATGGCACTGCCCGAACCTAGCGAAAATAATGCCTATTTAGTCGAACACGTCACCCTCATGGATGATAGTTTGCAACGATTAACGGGGAAACAATTCACTGATTTTGGTCTTAATAGAAACAATTTAGCCAAGAATGTGTATCACGCTCCCTTTGTCATTGTTTCCCATAACACAGACCCCGATCCCATTTTTAATTACACCAATCTGACGGCCCAAAAACTTTTTGAAATGAATTGGGTAGAATTTACTTTATGTCCTTCTCGTCTCTCGGCGGAAGTCCCTAACCAACAAGAAAGAGCAAAGTTATTAAAAGTAGTAACAACCCAAGGATTTATTGACAACTATGCAGGGATTCGGATTTCTAAAAATCAACGCCGATTTCAAATTCAAGACGTTTTAGTGTGGAATTTATTCAATGCTGAAAATCAATATTGTGGTCAGGCGGCTTTTTGGCATCATTGGCAATTTTTGTAATGAGGCTCCTACAACTTGACATTCCTTACAGGCGTATTTTAAGTTAGGATGGAATTGACATCTCTTACGGTGTGTTATGTTCGCTCTCCAAGAATCAACCCAAATTTTCGAGACTGTTCTCAATGAATTAGCTCCTGATGAATGCCAACAAATTGTTGATATTCTCAAATCATTTGTCCATCCCGATCAAACAGAGGTCGAATCGTCTTTAGTCCGTCGGTTGACAGGGCGCAGTTTTTCTCGTGCGGAGAAAATAAAGCTGGAGTTACATTCTCTATTGGGCTACTTTGAGCGTCGTCGAGAGTTATTAGACGATTCCATAACGGCTTCTGAGGTAGCGACTTTGTTAGGGACTTCTCGGCAAACTTCCCATGATCGTCTAAAAAATAGAACGTTATTGGGGGTATTAGATCGAGGAGCTTATCGGTTTCCGAGCTGGCAATTTGACGCTGAAGGCCCCGATGGCGTGATTGAAGGTTTTCCAGAGGTGCTACGCGCTCTTAATGTGTCAGATTTTGTCAAATTGAACTGGTTAGTGCGCTCTAATTCAATTTTAGACGGTTTGACTCCGATCGCCGCCCTTAAACAAGGATTAAAGGAGAGAGTTGTTCAGGAAGCTGTTGGGGTAGGAGTTCTTTAAGTTCTCATGGTTCAAATTTTACCGCCTCCGCCTCAACGTAACCCTAGTCCTATTTTTTACGATTTGGAAAAAGGAGCGTATTTAATTCGGATTTTTGACCCCAATTCCTATGCCACTCAAGCCTTAACATTCCGAAATTATGGGCCACTTCATCGTTTTGATCATCATCGCGGTAGTAAGCCTGGGGTAGATCAAGAAAGAGGGGTTTATTATGCAGCATTTACTTTGTCTAGCTGTTTAGTGGAGTGTTTTGGAGATACGGGCATCATTGAAATTAAGGGGCAACAGGTGGCTTTTGTGGAGGTGATTCGTCCTCTTAAACTTTTGGATTTACGAGATTCAGGGGCAATGAGAGCGGGTTCTGTTTCTGCTTTAGCGAAAGTTTCTGATCGCCGATTGAGTCAGGAATGGTCACGTTTTTTCTATGAACACGTTGATATTTATGACAAGCTTGATGGTCTGATTTTTTACAATGCCCACAATGACGAGGAGGCGATCGCGCTTTATGAACGGTCAAGTTGTGGTTTAAGTTGTCCTGATACTGAGGTTATGATTTTGAACGATCCGCAATTACGACCTGCGATTCAACAAGCGGCTAAGGATAATCATTTAATTGTTGTGTATTAAACAATACCTTTGCCAAAATAAAAGCCTGCAAAAATTTTGGCAAAACTCGCAAAATCCCCCACACATAGATGTTTGACTTGAAAAGTAACACTAAGTCTCAAACCCTTATAGTACAAAGGATACATTAAAAAAAACCTTT
>JBEIFD010000408.1:0-4071 GCA_040382535.1 Merismopediaceae cyanobacterium | reverse complement strand
TAATCTATCAACGAATTATTTACAGGTGGAGTTTTTTGTGTCTTTAGCTACATTCTGAATTTGGAATTGTTGGCCTAATCTGTGGAATATGGACTTAAGCGGAAAACAGGGTAGAATCGCTAAAATATAATAATAATTCAGTATCATCAAAGCTTATGGCCCCCAAATTACCGCGACAACGTTGGAAAATCAAAGAAGCTGATCGCGCTCTAATTCAAGAATTAGTGGAAAAAACGGGATTATCGCCCCTGTTGGCCCAAGTTCTGATTCATCGCGATATTACGAATGCTGAATTAGCTCAGATTTATCTAGACCCCGAAAGCCAGACTTTGCCTGCACCCCTGACGGAATTTACGGATTTAGCCATCAGTGTGGAATTGCTCAAAGACGCGATCGCGAATCAGGATAAGATTGCCATTTGTGGGGATTATGATGCGGATGGAATGACCAGCACGGCTTTGTTATTGCGGGCATTACGCCATTTAGGGGCAAATGTGGATTATGCCATTCCGAGCCGCATGAAGGATGGTTATGGCATTAATCAACGCATTGTTCAGGAATTTGCTGATACCAATGTGCGGTTAATTCTCACGGTTGATAATGGGATTTCTGCCTACGATGCGATCGCCTTGGCTGTGGAATTAGGCTTAAAAGTGATTATTACCGATCACCATGATTTACCCGAAAAATTACCGCCCGCCCACGCCATTTTAAACCCTAAATTATTAGCGAAAAATTCTCCCTACGCAGGGTTAGCAGGGGTCGGAGTTGCCTATATTTTAGCTATTTGTACGGCCCAAAGTTTAGGAAAAATAACGGGTTTAACGGAACAATTATTAGAGCTTTATACCCTGGGAACCATTGCTGATTTAGCTCCTTTAACGGGTGTGAATAGACGCTGGTTAAAACGGGGATTACGCAAATTACCCCAATCCAAATTAATGGGAATTCAAGCCTTAATGCAAATGGCGGGGGTGAGTGAGGAACAAAAACAATTAAAACCCGATGATATTGGTTTTCGGTTAGGGCCTCGAATTAACGCGATCGGACGCATTGGTGATCCCCAAATTATCATTGAATTATTAACCACAGAAGAGAGCGGAATGGCCTTAGAAAGGGCGATGCAGTGTGAACAGGTGAATCGTCAGCGTCAAGAGCTTTGTGAACAGATTGAAACCGAAGCGATCGCCTATATTGAAACCACTCAAATTCCTTGGCAAGAAAACCGAGTGTTAGTGGTCGTGCAACCCCATTGGCATCATGGTGTGATTGGGATTGTGGCTTCTCGATTATTAGAACGTTACGGGGTTCCTGTGTTTATTGGAACCTTTGAAGAAGAGGAAGAAAAAATCAGGGGATCGGCGAGGGGAATTGAGGAATTTAATATTTTTGAAGCGTTGGATTTTTGTCGGGATTTATTAGGGAAATTTGGGGGACATCGGGCCGCAGGAGGTTTTAGTTTAGAGGCAAAAAATCTAGAAGCTTTTCAGCAACGGTTACGGGAATTTGCCCATCAATGTTTGGAACCTGAACAATTAAAACCGTTAATTAAAATTGATGCCCAAGCCGAGTTAAGGGAGTTAAATTTAGCGTTATATCATCAAATTGATGGACTCCAGCCCTGGGGAATGGGCAATCCTTTTCCAATTTTCTGGACACCAAATGTGCGGATTTTAGAGCAAAATAAAATGGGGAAAAATCATCTGCGTTTAACCATTGCGAATGCTGATCGTTCCCATCCCATTTCGGCGATCGCTTGGCGTTGGGGAGAATATTGTCCTTTACCAACCTTTGTGGATATTGCTTATAAAGTGCAGGAAAATAATTATCAGGGTAATACGAAGCTTCAATTAGAGATTGTCGGAGTCAGATTACCCGAAGAAAGTTCCCAGAAAAATATTCAATTTAATCATCAAGGACGGATTTATTCCTGTGGTTTTGGAGAAACGATTAATGAACTAAGAATTCGTAATGATCAGGGCAAGATTTTAGCCGTTCAGAAAGGACAAAAAAAGGGATGGTTAGGAACAGATCAAACCAGTTCAAAACCCGTTGATGTTACCCAATCCCATTATTTCCAACTGATTAAAGCGGCGATCGCGACTCTGAAATCCGATTAATCTAAAACAAAAAGTAACGTTGAGCCATCGGTAGAATGGTGGCTGGTTCACAGGTTAATAATTCCCCATCGGCACGCACTTGATAGGTTTCGGGATCAACTTCAATTTGAGGTAGGGCATCATTTAATTTCATACTCGCCTTACTTAAATTGCGGGTATTACTGACGGCGATCGCGTTTTTTTGTAATCCTAATTTTTCAGCCACATTATTTTTGATCGCAATTTGGGACATAAAGGTAAAGGAAGTTGCCGCGATCGCTCCGCCGAAACTGCCAAACATGGGTCTCATGTGTACAGGTTGGGGGGTAGGAATACTGGCATTAGCATCACCCATCTGCGCCCAGGCAATCATGCCGCCTTTGATCACAATTTCGGGTTTAACCCCAAAAAAAGCGGGTCGCCACAAACAGAGATCGGCTAATTTTCCTTTTTCAACCGAGCCGACATGATGGGCAATGCCGTGAGTAATGGCGGGATTAATGGTATATTTCGCGATATAACGTTTAGCTCTGAGATTGTCGTTATCTCCTGTTTCTCCGCTTAATTTTCCCCGTTGTACTTTCATTTTGTGGGCGGTTTGCCAACTGCGAATAATCACTTCTCCCACCCGTCCCATTGCCTGGGAATCGGAAGCAATCATACTAAATGCCCCTAAATCGTGCAAAATATCCTCCGCCGCGATAGTTTCTCGACGAATACGGGATTCCGCAAAAGCTACATCTTCGGGAATACTGCGATCGAGATGATGACAGACCATCAACATATCCAGATGCTCTTCTAGGGTATTGAGGGTATAGGGGCGAGTGGGATTGGTAGAAGAGGGCAAAACATTGGCTTCCCCACAGACTTTAATGATATCGGGAGCATGACCACCGCCTGCGCCTTCGGTATGGTAGGTATGGATGACGCGATTTTTGAAAGCATTAACCGTTGCTTCGACAAATCCCGCTTCATTAAGAGTGTCGGTATGGATGGCAACTTGCACATCGTACTTATCAGCAACCCCTAAACAGGTATCAATCGTTGCAGGAGTCGTTCCCCAATCTTCGTGGAGTTTGAGACCGATCGCGCCCGCCTTGACTTGTTCGATTAAGCCTTCGGGCTGACTGCTATTTCCTTTACCGCAAAAGCCTAAATTGACAGGAAACGCATCGGCCGCTTGTAACATTCGGTACATATTCCATTCGCCTGGGGTACAGGTGGTGGCATTGCTTCCCGTTGCTGGCCCCGTTCCGCCGCCGATCATGGTGGTCACTCCCGATGCGATCGCGGTTTCAATTTGTTGGGGACAAATAAAGTGAATATGGGTATCAATTCCCCCTGCGGTCAGGATCATGCCTTCTCCTGCGACCACTTCTGTGGAAGGGCCAATAATAATCGTCACATTATCCTGGGTGTAGGGGTTACCCGCTTTCCCGATTTGGTCAATTCTGCCGTCTTTGATGCCTACATCGGCTTTGACAATTCCCCACCAATCCAAAATCAGCGCGTTGGTGATTACTAAATCCACTGCTCCTTTTGCACGGGAAATAGGAGATTGACCCATACCATCGCGAATCACCTTACCTCCGCCGAATTTGACCTCATCTCCGTAGGTAGTAAAATCCTGTTCGACTTCAATAAATAGTTCGGTATCAGCCAAACGAACCTTATCTCCCACTGTTGGCCCATAGGTTTCGGCATAGGCGCGGCGATCCATGCGATAGCTCATGATTAATCTCTTATATTTCAACGGAACTTATAATAGTATTCTACTGAAATTTGAGGATAAAATCGTTTCTTCTCACGATCTTATTTTTCATCTGCTTCATTGAAAATTAGAAGTTTGTTTACGGATATTTTCTAGTGAACGTTTGAGTATCGGTAGATCGCTGGAGCATATTTTGTAAATTTCTTCAGCATCAATATTGAAATAATCATGGGCAAGAATATTTCTAATACAAAGCTTCTC
>JBEIFD010000407.1:0-4077 GCA_040382535.1 Merismopediaceae cyanobacterium | reverse complement strand
CATTAAATATTTCTCTTGCTCTTTGTAAAACATATTCGTTAATGTCTTCATCAAATTCTATTGATGATTCCCATCTTGCAAGCATTGTATGAAATTGTTGTGTAGTAGTAAAGTTAATATTATCAACAGTTTTTTTAACTCTTTTTCTTTTTCTTTAGCCTCTTCAAGTTGCGATATCAAAGTATCTATGTCACCGCTACTAAGATTAACAAAAAACTCTTTTGAATCACTTAATGTTTGAAAATTCAATCTTAAAGTATGGGTAATTATTGCTCCTCCTATACCTGCTTGGATTTTTGATTTAAATATAGGTCTCATATCAGTTAGAATCCGAGACTTTGAAAAAATATTTTCATATTCAATCTTTAAGTCAAATCCTTTTGATATAATCTCCAAGGGTTCATCTATCTCTAAAAAAATAGATAAACGTTTTTTAAAACAATAAATCTGCTGTTCAGAAAAAGAGCTTTTTTCTTGTAATAATTCACTAATTTTATCAATCATTTCTTCTGTAGAAAGCTGCTCTGTTTCACGTAAAAAATATAAAGAAACGAGAGAATTGAGGATTTCTAAAGAATCTATTGCATCAATCTTGTATTCTTTTATAGCAAATGAAACAATATCTTCAATATGAAATGTTGGAGTGTTGGAGGTGATTGTTTGACTGCTTCAAACAATTTTTCAATAAATTTATCTTCACATAATACTAATTTTTCAAGCCCATGGCGATATTCATCAGGAATTTGGAAAACTGCGCTGTCAGACATTGTTTTGATTAGTGATTTAGTAAAAAAGTACGGCTGATCTCACTCAAGACTATTATAGTTTAAGAAGGTTAACACATTTATCTGCAATTTAACAGAGTAACAAGAGAATCTATAATAGTAAAAGATTAGTCATTTATTGCCTTTCTATAACGGATCTAACAAATCAAAAATGCGGACTCTCATTTCTTCAATCTGAGAGAGGGGATCAACCCCCATCGGACAACTCAGATTGCACATCCGACAACCATTGCAACCCCAAACGCCCTTGGTTCCTTCACTGTGTTGTTCCAAACGGGATGAGGATTCGCTGTCACGGGAATCGATAATCAAACGATGGGCTTTGGCTAGGGCATGGGGGCCGACAAAATCATTATTTTTTCCTTTGGCATCACAATCGGAATAACAGGCCGCACAGAGAATACAGTTGGCGGTTTTAGTCAGTTGTTTACGCTCTTCGGGGGATTGGAGGTTTTCCTGTTCGGCTTTATTTTGGCGTTGATCGATGAGATAGGGATAGATCCGATCCAAATCAGCCCAAAAATTGGTCATATCTACCACTAAATCTTTGATTACGGGTAAATTGCCCAGGGGCTGAATGGTCAACTCGTTCGTGTGGACGTAATTATTTGCTTCTAACCAGGTAAAAACTGTGCTGATATTTTCCTTGCAAGCTAGAAAAGGACGATTATTAATACGAATAGCACAACTGCCACAGATCGCATTGCGACAGTTTTTCCTAAAGGCGAGGCTACCGTCCTGTTCCCATTTGATCTGATTGAGACAATCTAGAATAGTGGTGTTGGATTCCACTTCTAGGGAATAATTTTGGAATGTCGGCGTTTCGTTGGGTTGTTGGCGATAAACTTTGAACTGGATTTGCATAGATTAGGTGGGGTGAGGAGAAAACCTGTTGCGATCGCGAAGCGGGCCTATGGCATCGCGTTTTTTAGGTTCTAACACGATCGCGTATGTTAAGAAAACTAGGGTTTTAAGACTTTTTTGAGGGCCGCTAATAATAGGAGAACTTTTTCGGGTTTGCTGTTGTAACCCATGAGTCCAATGCGCCAAACCTTACCCGCTAATTCGCCTAAGCCTAAACCGATTTCCATATTATATTCGATGCGTAATTTAGTTGCGATCGCCTTAGCATCTAATCCATCGGGAACGCGCACAGTGGTCAAGGTCGGTAAACGATAGGCTTCATCCACCAGACATTCTAAACCGAGTTCTTCTAATCCTGCCCAGAGAGATTCGGCGTTTTCTTGATGGCGTTTCCAACTATTTTCAATGCCTTCTTCTGCCAACAGATAAAGAGCTTCTCGAACGGCATAATTCATATTGATGGGTGCAGTGTGGTGATAGGTGCGATCGCTTCCCCAATAATGACTAAGTAAAGACATATCCAAATACCAGTTGGGAACTTTGGTAGCACGATTTTGCATCTTTTCTACCGCTTTTGGACTCATGGTAAAAGGCCCGATGCCAGGAGGACAACCTAACCCTTTTTGACTGCAACTATAGGATAAATCAATTCCCCACTTATCCAAGAAAATGGGAACAGCTCCTAAACTGGTGACCGTATCGACCAACAGTAAACAATTATTGGCCCGACAAACTTCACCCAATCCTTCTAGGGGTTGACGGACTCCTGTGGAAGTTTCGGCATGGACAATGGCTAAAATTGCGGGTTTATGGGTCGCGATCGCTTCAGTGAGTTCTTCGAGACTGAAAACTTCTCCCCAGGGTTTGGTGATTTTGCGGACATCGGCTCCGTAGCGTCCCGCCATATCGACTAAGCGATGACCAAAATATCCCTTAACTGCCACTAAAACCACATCCCCAGGTTCAACGGTATTGGCTAACGTTGCTTCCATCGCCGCACTTCCTGTGCCACTGACGGGGATAGTCATCTGATTTTCCGTCTGCCAGGCGTAGCGCAACAGGCTTTGGGATTCGTTCATTAAGGTCAAAAAGTCGGGATCAAGATGGCCAATGGGGGGCAAGCTCATAGCAGCTAGGATGCGGGGATCGGCATTGGAGGGGCCTGGCCCAAAAAGCCAACGTCCAGAAATTTCTACTCTAGTCTGAGGGAAGCGATCGCGTTCGTTAATAGCAAAAGTCGTCATGGGAAGAAAAAATTCAATATTATTCTAATTTTACCCCAGATGATCAACCCTATTGTTAGGTAATAAAGTAAAGTTGTCTGGAAATGGAATCACTGTTTAAATAGACAGCATATACAACTGGTGACGTTATTGGGTTAAAAATTGTATGCGGTTGCCCTGGACAAAAGCTCCGAATCATTAAAAAAACAAGACGTTTGCGATCATCAAATCTCCTCAATGATTATGGAGTCTTAAATCATACAACAAAACTAAAATTCTGAAAGTAACTTTTTTTGTCTAAAAGATGTTGTCGGAAAAACGAGTCAGCGATCGCCGATTCATCAGTATCACACCCATCCCTTCAAGTAATAAATCAATAACCCTAAATACTCTTTTAAGGCGATCGTGGTTAGGTTTAAATATCTAGGATCAGGTAATAAATAAACCAACGTTGTCCCCAAATTAAAATCCTTAACCGTTTCCTCTGTCACATAAAAATCCGTAGGAGCAGGGATCACTTTCATACCCAATTTTTCAAAAATAAGTCGAGCGCGGGGCATATGAAAAGCTGAAGTTACCAGCAGGATTTCTTTAATACCTTTTTGATCTAAAATTTTTTGCACATTTACCGCATTTTCGTAGGTATTTAATGAGTTAGGTTCCTCAATAATCGCTGAGTCGGGAACCCCCATCATTGCCAATAAAGTCGCCATATCCGTTGATTCAGGACTTCCGCCGCCGAGCCAGCCAATTCTGCCTCCCGATACAATCACCATTGGAGCTTTGCCGTCACGATAGAGTTTCGCCCCATACAAAACGCGATCGCCTGCTTCATTCACTTCAGGCATGGCACGGGGATAGGCTGCCGATGAGATGCCGCCCCCTAAAACCACGATCGCTTCGGCGTTTGGCATGACCGAGGGCGGTAAATTTTGCCATTCCAAGGACTTCATCAAGGCTTGACTCACCCACATATTGCCACTGACTAAGATAATCACCAAGGCGATTGCGGCTGGGAACTGGAGCCAGGAGCGTTTTTTCCACTCAAAAAAACAAATAATGCCGAGCAGAATGGAAACTAACCCCAGGGGATAGAGTAAGAGGGGAATAAATTTAGAGAAAAAAATAAAATCCGCAAGAAAATACCCCCTAAAAAAAAATTCAGGAGGAAAAAGGGTGAATTTCCAAAAATCAATCAAGCTCAT
>JBEIFD010000406.1:0-4087 GCA_040382535.1 Merismopediaceae cyanobacterium | reverse complement strand
GAGAGAATAAGGCTTTGAGCCTCCTGAATCCCGTTCAAAAGTTCTTTGATGGCGTGTTTTTCGCTCAATACACTCATTGGAAGGTACAAAAGACGATGTTTGATGTATGTTTTTCCGTAAAGCCCTTGAGCAAGAAGCTTTTAGAAATACAAGAAGACACAAACTAATTCGGAATCAGCAATAAATCTATGATATCGCGTGCGACTAATGGATTAGAAATTTCTGTTTTGGCACGCTGTAATAATTATTGGACTAAGGCGGGAGCTTGGGACTCTTGAGCAAGGATTAACTGAATCAGTCCTACCCCCATTGATCCCGATGTCAACTCATCCAGATAAATAGGAATAATGCGACCATTGGCCAGTAGTTCTTGCTGATAAAGGGTTAAGGATTCTACTTCAAAGCGACGTTGGGCAAATAACGCGACTGCTTTCCAGTCATGAACAGGTCTATATTGATTCAGATAAAGGTTAATTTCAGCGATGAATTCCCAATAAAAATCAGGTTTATTTTGAAATTGTACCTCAACAAAATAAATTGGCTGATCTTCTCGGTCAGGTAGAAAAATTCCATCAAAACGGAAGGCCTTTTCTTTAATTTCTGCTGACGTAAATTGATAGTAATCGGCATTTTCAATAGGCTCTCCTAATAACTCAAATAGAAGAGAATGAAAAGTGAGAAATAATTGATAAAAAATGGTGTCAGTACGCATAGCTTTTGAGCATAGCACGAAGATTAAAGCCGCGATCGCAGATTTGACCGATCGCCTCAAGCGAATGTAAATATTTATTGAGAACCCGATTGCCTAGAACTCTCAGCATTTATACTCATCAGTGTTTTCTTCGTGCTATCATGTTAAGAAAAATATAGTTTTTTATATTCAATTTAATATTCCTCCCGTTTAAACAAACTTAAACAACCAGTGAAACAACAACAACCCCGTCCCTCTCAATCAGGTTTGGATGTCCAAGGATTTGTTCACTACGACCCAGACGCGATCGCCCTTTATTACCGTCATCGTCCTTGGCAAGTAATTTCGCGGACAATTCATGTTTTTTGGTCTTTTATCACCTTCTTCTTCCATCTCCAGTGGGATAAATGGCAAAATCAGATTGAAAAAAATAAATTAAAACGTGCCGCCGAACTGCGGGAAATTCTGACCCGTTTAGGCCCCACCTTTATTAAAGTCGGACAGGCTCTCTCCACTCGTCCCGACCTGATTCGCAAGGATTTTTTAGTTGAATTAATTAAACTCCAAGACCAACTACCGCCCTTTGATAACGAGGTAGCTTTTAGTATTCTGGAAAAAGAATTGGGTTTAAAAGTCGATGAAGCCTATCGAGAAATTTCTCCCCATCCCGTCGCCGCCGCTAGTTTAGGTCAAGTCTATCGAGCGGTTCTTCATACGGGGGAAGAAGTCGCCGTGAAAGTCCAGCGTCCTGGTTTGCGCTCTGTCTTGAGTCTCGATCTCTATCTGATGCGGTGGGCGGCTCAGAGTTTCGGGCGTTTGTTACCGTTGAATTTGGGTCATGATCTAACCCTAATTATTGATGAATTTGGCGTTAAATTATTTGAAGAAATTGACTATATCCATGAAGGCCATAATGCCGAAAAATTTGCCGAAAATTTTCATAATGACCCAGAAGTAAAAGTTCCCGTTATCTATTGGCAATACAGCGATCGCCATGTGTTGACCCTCGAATGGATTAACGGCTTTAAACTCACCGATACCGAGAGTATTCGGGCGGCTGGGCTTGACCCTAATGAAATCATCCGTATTGGCGTTACGTCGGGTTTGCGGCAACTGTTGGAACATGGTTTTTTCCACGCCGATCCCCATCCTGGTAATTTATTTGCCACTCTAGATGGACGCATGGCTTACATTGACTTTGGCATGATGGATCAACTGGAAACCGTTACCAAAGAAACCATTGCCAGTTCCATTGTTCAACTGATTAATCAAGATTACAATGCCCTAGCCGATGACTTTATTCGTCTGGGTTTTCTTGCCCCTGGAACGAATATTCAACCCATTGTTCCCGCCTTAGAAAAAGTTTTGGGAAATGCGATCGGTCAGAGTGTCAAAGATTTTAATTTTAAAACGATTACCGATGATTTTTCGGAATTGATGTACCAATATCCCTTCCGAGTTCCCGCTAAATTTGCTCTGATTATTCGTTCCCTCGTCACCCAGGAAGGATTAGCTCTCAGTTTAGATCCTAACTTTAAGATTGTAGAAGTTGCCTATCCCTTCGTCGCCAAGCGTTTACTCACGGGCGAATCTGCCCAATTACGCCGACAATTGCTGGATGTTTTATTTAAAGATGGTAAATTCCAGTGGCAACGTCTGGAAAATATGATCGCGATCGCCCAATCGGATAACCAGTTTGATCTTTTACCAACGGCTCAATTAGGATTTCAGTATCTTTTTTCTGGGGAAGGAAGTTATTTAAGACGACAATTGCTGTTGGCTCTGACGGAAGATGATCGTTTACATACCGCCGAAGTGCAACGTCTTTGGGTTTTAATTAAGGATGAGTTTAAGCCTCAGCAGTTATTTACGGTTGCAATGAATGCGGTACGAGATTTTTCTCTGCCCAGTGTGGCGGCTTTAATGACTCAAGAGAAATAGATTTGTCTTGATGATTTGATATAGTCCCCTCAACTCTCTAATTGTGGGGGATTTTGAAACAATTCTGGTGTTAAAAGTTAAAGTGTGATCGCATTTTATAGTTAGAAAAATTAAAGGGTGATCGCTAGTAATTGGAGAGCAAATAATGATTGGAGTTAATGATCAATAAGCGTTGACGGAAGTGGAATTGGATCGTTATATTGAATAGCAGTTTCAAGCCATTGCTGTTTAGCATCTAAAATATTATCCATTGCTTCTTGAAGTGTTTCACCAGTGGAAATACAACCAGGTAGATCTTGCATGACAACGGTATATCCGCCTTCTATTTCAGGATAAAAAGTGATGGGATAATTAAGATTTAGATAATCTTCTAAGGTTTTTGGGAGAGTTAAAGTTTTCATCGTTAATAAGTTTAACTTTCTAGATTTATAAGTTTGACAATTTGTTTAAGATAAGTTCTTTTTACAGCTTTTCCTCCTTTTTTGGGTATAGTAATTTTAAGCTTTTGATTATTGCGAAAAGTGTGGTGACTCCCTTTGTTGGAAACTTCTTTAAAACCAAAGGAAGTAAGAATGTAATAAACATCATCATAATTTAATTCAGGGGGATCATTTAGAAGCTTTTGAAGTAATTTATCAAGTTTACTCATCACTAATTATTTCGTAATCATGATCTAACAAACATTCATGGGTTGCTCGGTTTGAGTTTAAATTAAAAGATTCCCTATTCTGATTTTATCGTGTCTTTTGCTTCTCTGCTCAATCAGAGCTTTTTAAGGCGCGTCGTGTTTTTATCGTAGAAAATAGCAATTTTAATCCTTGACAAGGCAGGAAAATAGTTTACAATATATCGAAAATTCAAATTAAAAACCTATCCACAAATCAAGGAACTTAACAATGACATTAGTAAATCTTATCAAAGCATCGGCAATGGGGGGTAATGCTTATGGGTCTGAACCTGCTTTCCCAACCCGCCCAGGCAATCAAGGTCGGCTTTTCTTTCGCTAACCTAAGTGGTGAAGGAACAACAGGTGCTGATCAACTTGTAACAGGAACCATTGATGGTCTAATCGAAGGAAATAATACTGGAGCAGGTGTCACGGCAACGGTTCTCTCCACTCCCACTGGCGAATACCTTGGAGACTATAGCTTTGACAATATCCCTGGAGGAAGCCCAAATGCCTTTATCGTTACTGGTGGCAATATCACATTTGCTGATGCTGGATTTCTGAGTAACACCAATACATTACTGGTATTTGTGACGGCAGGAGTGTTTCCACCTTCGCCAAATGGAGCATCTATAATGATCGATAGCAGTCAATACCTTTGCCAATTTAGTCCAGAGAGTAGAGAAGACTTTAACGGTAAACTTTCTTTCAAGCGAGGCTTGGCAAAAGTAGTAATCCTAAAAAATTCCGTTAAGGTTTTCCGAAAGGTTTTTTTTAATGTATCCTTT
>JBEIFD010000405.1:0-4100 GCA_040382535.1 Merismopediaceae cyanobacterium | reverse complement strand
TTAGCGCGGCCCATCGGTTGGCCCTGCCTGAACTGACCCTAGAACAAAATAGCGAAATCTATGGCAAATGCGCCCGCGTGAATGGTCACGGTCATAATTACCATCTAGAAGTGGCTGTCACGGGAGAAATGGACACTCGCACGGGAATGATTGTGGATTTGGAGTCTTTACAAAGGGTGATTGATGATTATGTCGTTGAACCCTTTGACCACACCTTCCTGAACAAAGATATTGCCTATTTTGCCGAAGTTGTTCCCACCGCCGAAAATATTGCCTTCCACATTGCCCAGCTACTCCAACAACCGATTCGAGCATTGGGAGTGGAACTGGAAAAAATTACTTTAATTGAAAGCCCTAACAATTCTTGTGAAATTAATTGTCGTCATTTAGATTTATCTACTCTGCTTTCTCCTCAACGGGAACCTGCTTTGGCGGGAGTTTCCTGATAAATTTAACCTAAAATAGTCACTTTTGCTAGGATCAAAAATATTTCATTCGTAATGAAAGCTTACGGATCTTGCTGAATGTCGGTTAGAGTAATCAAAGATTTATATCAATTAAATTTGCCCAGATGATCACGGTATCAAGAGTCTCTGATAATATGGGCAAAAGCAAACAGAACCTTTATTTTTAAAGACTGTCAGCCATAAACGTTCAATCTAAGCAGAAGGACTTGTTGAAGATGGAATCCAATGTTGAGCAAAAGACAACAACAGGGTTAAAAACAGATCTCGGAACCCTCGCCACTGGCAAAAAATCTCCCATTACCGATCAGCCCTGGCAGGAATGGCTAGAGCCTGTTTGGGATGTGTTAGGGAAAATCCCTGAATATACAGGAGAATTTTTCTCTAAGAATCAACAACCGTTAATTTCGATCGGACTGATTGTTTTAGGGATTGTGAGTGTTAAAATTCTCGTCGCTATTCTCGATGCGGTCGATGATATTCCCCTACTTGCTCCTAGTTTGCAATTAATCGGCTTGGGTTATACGGCTTGGTTTGTTTGGCGTTATCTTTGGAAAGCGTCTAATCGTCAGGAGTTAGTTTCTGAGCTTGATGCCCTTAAAAACCAAATTTTCGGCGGCTAGTCATTTTTTCGATTTTATAAATCCTATGTGACCGTAGCTAAAATAAACCAGAGTTAAGACGAAAAGTAGTTACTAATCTTAACCCTGGCTTATTTTTTTGGTATTTTAGGCAATCTTAAGCCGCTTTAAGGCTATTTTCTAGGGCTTCCCAACGGAAGTAGCGATCGCCGCCCATTTCTAAGACGACCTTAATTTTGGGTTCCTGTTGGGTCAAGGTGATTAAATACTGAATTTCGGTTTGGGACAAAATAAAGCCTTCCAAGATCCAGAGAACCAATCCCTTGGATTTTGGCGGTAAATTTTCTATCTGATAGGTGGCGATCGGTGGTACAAAATAGGTCGGCCCCACTGCTCCTTCCTGCCCAATATTCTTTTTACCGAGATGGGGAGGTCGTACACCATGAATCTGGGTTAAATAGGCTCCCAAATCCCCTAATCCCCTAGCACTCAGAGAAAACGAGGTATAGCCCGTCGCCCGTAAACGACGTTGGTAGCGGCCTTCATAACCGCCCTCCAGGGGAGCATAGACAGCGATCGCGCCAGATTTTTCTAACGCACGGATAAATCCTTTTCCAGTGGTGAGCAATGGCATTGGGGTCTCAATGGCTTTTCAAAATTATCTGCTCCTGATTATAGGGTAAACTCAGAAAAAATAAAACCCTGATTAGCGACAAATGAAACCCCTATTTATTGTTTTTGAAGGTATTGATGGCTCAGGAAAAACGACTCAAGCAGAACGCTTAAAAGACTATTTCATCAAAGAAGGAGAGCCTGCGGTGATTAGTCCTGAACCTTCTACGGGATTGATTGGTAAATTAATTCGAGAAGCATTACAAAAATCTATTATTGCTATTCAAAATCAACACCGTTTTGAAGAACAAATGGCCTATTTATTTGCGGCAGATAGACATTATCATTTGTATAACGATGGGGATGGGGTCTTTAAATTAATTAATCAAGATCAGACCCATGTAATTACGCCGCGCTATTATTTTTCGTCCTTGGCTTATAATTGTCATACCCAAGCGGAATATGATTTTGTGAGTCGTTTAAACCAATCTTTTCCTGCTCCTGATTTGGTAGTTTATTTGGATATTCCCGTTGAAGTTGCCCTGACTCGGATCGCAGAACGGGCGGAGCGAGAATGTTATGAAGAAGAAGTAAAGTTAACCCAGGTGAGTCTGAATTATGAGCGAATTTTTGAAACCTATTCGGGATTATTATTAACCCTTGATGGAACGCAACCAGAAGTGGATCTTCAGCAGACAATCATAGAATTTATGTCCAATTATTTTTAATACAATGGCTGGGCTTATGGTCGAGAGTTTTCTGAGATTATTTACGCAATCTACAAAATGCTTTAGGATTTTTTCATAGGGAAGCGCGATCGCATTTTTGAATCCACAAGAGAGCGATCGCTTGTTAGGAATAATCTAAAATAAATTTTCGGGCATCCTGAATATGGGCAGGATAAATGGGCTGATCTTCGATAATAGTTTTAACAGCGTCGGATTGAGCCAGGGCGGTAACTCCTGGGGCAGTAATTTCAATGGGAATGGAGCCTAAGAGGTCGGGCTGTTCTGTGAGCGTTTTTCCTTCAAAATTTTGGAGAATGGTAGTAATATTTGCTAAAGCTTGATTGGCACTATTTCGCACAGATTGAATTGTATTTTGACGTTCTGCACGAGTTCGACGTGTAACTGTTTTATTATTTTCGGTTTCGGGAATTTGGAGGAGGACAATAACGCGAACTTTTTGTTGGGGTTCAAGGGTCATTAACCGAGTGGCAAACTCAGGGCTAATTTTTGGGCGATGGGATAGATTTGTGTTAAGCATAATGCTCACCGATTTGAGAATAATTAATCATCGGAACGCTGCCAATCTTGATCTTGTAATGGTGAAAGATTTGCTTCATCAATTTTTAAAATTGTCTCTAAAGCCGATAAAACAAGCGCGGAAGGGTAGTCTTTTCTATTGGTAATAAAAACCATTAAAGCCTCACGCAATAATTTATATTCAAGAACAAATCCAGAGTTATTAGGATTACTTAAGCTTAAAAAGCGTTGACATAATTTATCGAGAGAAAAAATTGATTTTGCAATTTTATTAATAACTTCTTGACAATGCCAAACTGAAAATTCTTCGATTTTGGGAGTGAGTTTTAACAGTGCCAAATATAATATCATTGGGTCATTCTTGTCATTAAAATTATTATTATTAAACCCATTCAATAATTGATCATATAATTTATCTTGAGTTGATTGATTAATCTTTATTCCTTCTATTATGAGAACAGCCGCTAATGTTAAGGCATTTTTCTGATTTTTAGCCAATAGTTGCTCCAACAAATCATTCTTGTTTAATGTTTGATCAAAATCAGGAATTCTATGAATCATCATGTCTTGATTGATTTTCCAAAATTCAAGAAAGAGGTCTAAATTTAACGAAGGCGAATTGATACACAAGTACAATATAGCCCCTGACCATACTGATAGTAAAGAATTTAGTTTTTTTGACTTTTCTAGTAAATCATTAGCATCTTTTGGTGTCACTGATTCAATCTGACAACGCCACAATATTGAATATAAACCTTCCGCATTTCCAATATATTCAACTCCATCTTGTATGGCAATATTTATAGCAATATTTAAAATTTTTGAGAGTGGGATAACTGGTTGTTTACCTTGTGAAGTTCGGAGGACTCTAACATTAAAAAGATTAATTGAGATTTTCGGAATATTAAGGAAATTAGCTAATTTTGACTCTAAAAGAGTTTGATGCTCAGCATTTGTAATTAAACCTTCTGTGACAAGTAATGGCCAATGACGAGGGTGAAAAAATAAGATAGACCATAAATTTGATATTGAATTAAAATTCGCACTATTGGCGATCCAATCCTGGTCTTGAGTTGAAATATCTACAATCTCTTTTTTAAAAGATGCCCACTCTTCAATAGAATTAAATGCACTTAAGTCAGGGCCTAGTATATTAGACTTGTCCGAAAATTAAATTT
>JBEIFD010000404.1:0-4102 GCA_040382535.1 Merismopediaceae cyanobacterium | reverse complement strand
GTTTATTTGGTCAATACGGAAGAACGTCATTCCGTTGTCGTCGTTGCTGAGGATCACTTGAGTTTGGCGATCGGCAAGGAAGGTCAAAATGTCCGTTTAGCTGCTCGATTAACGGGTTGGAAAATTGATATTAAAGATCCTGCTACCTACGCCAGGGAACAAGCAGAACAGGCTAAGGCAAAGGAAGAAGCTGCTAAACTGCCTGTAAGCCAAGAAATAGACCTAGAGACGCTTGAAGAAGGGGCATTGGAGGAAGAATAGAAATTAACAGTCATTTAAGGCAAAAAAAGCCTGGCGATCGCCGCTGTATCAGTTGCCGAAAGTTAGCCCCCAGAAATGAATTTTGGCGGATTGTCCGAGTCTATCCGTCTCGACAGGTACAATTAGATGAGGGGATGGGACGCTCGGCCTATCTTTGTCCCCAGTCTAGTTGTCTTCAGGCGGCTCGACATAAAAATCGCCTTGGGCGTGCTATCAAAGCAACCGTTCCCGAACAGATTTTCCAATATCTTGAGGAGCGATTGGCCACAACCAAAAACCAGGAATCAGTCTAAAACTTTATTTGTCTCTAAATAACCTTATTTAGAAAAAATCATTTATCGTTACTTCATAGGAGAAATGCCTTCATCTATCTTAATTAAAATATCAAAACATAAAACCTATTTTATTTGTTTATAAAAATACTATCGACTTAGTGGCACTATGACAGTGCTTTACAATAGTTGATGACGGAATCACTGGCCAACCATCACTCAAAATTTGTTATTTAGCTCAGGGGGATAATGGATGAACAACGCCAAGGTTAGAATTTATGACTTGTCCAAAGAATTGCATTTAGAGAATAGAGACCTCTTAGACATTTGCGAGAAATTGAATATTTCAGTCAAAAGCCATAGCAGTACGATTAGCGAGTCCGATGCTGAACGGATTAAAACAGCCGCCGAAAAATATGCGTCCTATCCGCCTGGAGCTAGAAGACCCGAACCCAAGCCAGTGGAACGAAAACAACAAATTTTGGCAATTCACCACAAGAAAGAGCGTTCTCGTGAGGCGATTTCCCCTAATCCTACCCCTACAACAACTTCAGTTTTGACCGCTCCTCCTGCTAGCCCTCAATCTTCTAATTTGTCTCACCCAACCTCTGAACGATCGCCTGTGACCGAAAAAAATCCTCCTAAAGCTAACGCTTCCGAACCGCGTCCCCGTCAAGAAGGTGCGCCCCGTCCAGTTTCTCCCGTTGTTCCGACGAATGGTGCGTCTTCTGGGACGACTGAAAATCGTCAATCTCGTCCCTCACCCGCTAGTCAGTTGATTAAACCTGCCATTAATCGTGATCGCGAAGCGGCACTGCGTGATCGCGGACAAGCCCCCAGTCAAGCTGCTAGTCAAACCCCTAGTCAAACCCCCAGCCAACCTCCCAGTAAACCGTCTAGTCCCCCATCCGAAGAACGGAGTCGTGAGAGTAAGGTTAGTAAACCTGTGATCATCACCCTCAAAGATTCTCTCGTCAAAAAAGCCGAAAAAGCCCCAGATAAAGCTCCCAGTAAAACGGGGGGTCTGCAACGCCCTGGAGAAAAAGTCAAGGCAAAATTAGAATTAAATCGTCCCAAACCGCCCCAGGAGGAAGATGATAATCTTCCTGAATTGCTAGAGTTTCCACTAGATGGAGAGAGTGCAAAAAGTACCGATGATGATTTGTTGGATGATCCCGCGACGGAACTTTTAAAGCAAAAACCTCAATTAAAGCGTCTGACCGCTCCTCGCCCTGCTAAACGCAGTAAATGGGAAGAAGAAGAGGAAGAACAGCGAGAAAATAAAGCAAAAGCGGCGGCTAAAAACAAACGTCGTCCTTCACTGCTTGATGATGATGATGACGATGATGCCGCCGCCCTGAGTGCGAGTGCAGCCCAAGCCGCTTTAGTCAGTTTATCCATTGCTCGTCCTGCTAAACCTGCCTCCATGATCGCGGCCACCAAAGCCAAAGCTCCCTCTGTGGGTCATCGTCCCCGCAAAGCGCCCGTTAAAGCCGATGGTAGTAACATAGGCCGAACCAAAACTGACCGTCGTGATCGCAAAGAAGTAATAGAGCGACCCGAAAGCATCTTATTATCGAGTAGTTTGACGATCAGAGAATTGGCAGAGTTGTTAGTTGTCTCTGAAATGGAAATTATTAAACATCTTTTCCAAAAAGGAACTGCCGTTCAAATTACCCAAACCCTCGATGAAGCAACCGCCCGTTCCGTTGCGGAAGATTTTGGGGTCGCCATTCTCACCGAAGAAGTGGTTGCCGCCGCGACGAAGGTTACGGAAATGTTGGATGCAACGGATCTGGAACACCTAGAACGTCGTCCTCCCGTTGTCACCATCATGGGTCATGTGGATCATGGTAAAACCACCCTATTGGATTCGATTCGGAAAACCAAGGTCGCCCAGGGAGAGGCGGGGGGAATTACTCAGCATATCGGGGCTTATCACGTTGATATCGAACACAATGGTAAATCTGAGCAGATTGTTTTCTTGGATACGCCAGGTCACGAAGCCTTTACAGCCATGCGAGCGCGGGGAGCAAGAGTCACTGATCTTGCCATTCTAGTCGTTGCCGCCGATGATGGCGTTCAACCCCAAACCCGTGAAGCGATCAGCCATGCCAAGGCCGCCGAAGTCCCCATTATTGTCGCCATTAATAAGGTGGATAAGGAAGGAGCCAACCCAGACCGCATCAAGCAAGAGCTTTCGGAACTCGGCTTAGTCTCTGAAGAGTGGGGCGGCGACACCATCATGGTTCCCGTCAGCGCACTCAGAGGGCAGAATCTCGATACCTTATTGGAAATGATTCTGTTGGTTTCCGAAGTCGGAGAGTTAGTGGCCAATCCCGATCGCGCCGCCAAAGGAACCGTCATTGAAGCTAATCTTGATCGTACACGGGGGCCTGTGGCCACTTTGTTGGTGCAAAATGGAACGCTCCGAGTCGGTGATGTGATTGTCGCTGGAGCAGTTCTCGGTAAGATTCGAGCCATGATCGATGATCGGGGCAATAAAGTTGATGCCGCGACTCCATCTTTTGCGGTAGAAGTACTCGGTTTGAACGGTGTTCCCTCTGCGGGCGACGAGTTTGATGTTTTTGCCAATGAAAAAGAAGCACGGGCCCTCTCGGAACAACGGACAGATAGCAATCGACAAACCAGACTTCAGCAACAAATGTCTTCTCGTCGCGTAACCCTGAGTACCTTGTCAGCCCAAGCTCAAGAAGGCGAACTCAAAGAGCTGAACCTCATTCTCAAGGCAGACGTTCAAGGTTCAGTGGAAGCTATTGTTGGCTCCTTGAGTCAGTTACCGCAAAATGAGGTGCAAATTCGAGTGCTGTTGTCCGCTCCAGGCGAAATCACCGAAACGGATGTGGATTTGGCGGCGGCCAGTGGGGCTGTCGTGGTGGGCTTTAATACCACCTTGGCCACAGGTTCTCGACAGGCGGCGGATCAAGAGGGAGTCGATATTCGCGAATATGACATTATCTATAAATTATTAGATGATATCCAAGGCGCAATGGAAGGTCTCCTAGATCCTGAAGAAATCGAAACTCCCCTGGGTCAAGCCGAAGTCCGAGCGGTCTTTGCGGTTGGTCGCGGGGCTGTGGCAGGTTGCTATGTCCTATCGGGTAAGATCGTTCGGAATCGGAATCTTCGGGTTCGTCGGGGAGGCAATGTGGTCTATGAAGGCATGATTGATTCTCTCAAACGGATGAAGGAAGATGCACGGGAAGTCAATGCTGGCTACGAATGCGGTATTGGGATTTCTAAGTTCACCGATTGGAAAGAAGGCGATATTATCGAAGCCTATGAGATGTCGATGAAACGTCGTAGTCTTTCTCCTTCTAATTAGGATGAATTCCCTGAAAAACTAAATGATAGTCGGCTATGGAGAATCTTTTCCCTGTAGCCGATTTCAATTTAAATTGATATTAGGATCAATACCTTTGCCAATTTAGTCCAGAGAGTAGAGAAGACTTTAACGGTAAACTTTCTTTCAAGCGAGGCTTGGCAAAAGTAGTAATCCTAAAAAATTCCGTTAAGGTTTTCCGAAAGGTTTTTTTTAATGTATCCTT
>JBEIFD010000403.1:0-4108 GCA_040382535.1 Merismopediaceae cyanobacterium | reverse complement strand
TCCAAGATGAAGTAACAAAACTAGATTTGTCGCAAAAGAAACTCCAATTGACCACAGGTAAGATTTATAATTATCATAATTTAGTCTTAGGACTCGGCTCTGTTCAGGGTTATCTCGGTACAGAAGGCGCGAAAGAAAATAGTTTTCCATTCCGTTCTAAAGAAGAAACGATCGCCCTTAAAGAGCATTTAAAACAATGTTTAGAGCAGTCCTTAACCACAAACGATCCTGAGTTGAAACAGGCCTTATTGACCTTTGCGATCGTTGGGGCTGGGCCATCTGGTGTAGAAATGGCAGCAACATTGGCCGACTTATTACCTAGTTGGTACGCTCCTTTGGGTGGCAGGCTAAAAGAGCTTAGAATTGTGTTAATTAATCATGCGAATAAAATTCTAGCTGGAGATGCTAATGCCCATCTTCAAAAAGATGCCTTAATCGCCCTAGAAAAACGCACTGTTTCAATCGAATTAAAACTCGAAACGGTCGTAAAATCTGTTACCAAAGAGTCTATTAATTATCAGGAAAAAAGTTCCAATGAGGTTCAATCCTTAGCAACCTACACAACAATTTGGACGGCTGGAACTAGCCTAAATCCCTTAGTTGAAAATATCCATTCCCAAGTCACTCCTGAAAATATTAGTAAACATGGGCAATTAATAGTGACAGAAACCTTACAATTACCCGATTTTCCTGAAGTCTTTGCCGCAGGAGATTGCGTACAGGTTCAAAACCAATCCCAACCAGCTTTGGCCCAAGTTGCCTATCAACAGGGAGCCGCGATCGCCCATAATTTGCTGGCTTTAAGTCAAAATAAAGCCTTGCATAATTCTAATGCTACTTTGCGCGGAACTTTGATGAAATTAGGGTTAAATAATGGGGTCGCCAACCTATTTGATAAAGTACAAATTCATGGTAAACCTGCTGATTTAATTCGTAGTACTACCTATTTGGAAATGTTACCCACACCGATCCATAATTTCAAAGCTACAACCGAATGGTTAAGAGAGGAAACCTTTGAGCGTTATCACCATGCTTAACCTTTATCTTCTACTCAAATTCAGGAATTGGAACCGAAAAAAAAGAACATCATTTTATTAAAATTTTAACGATTACTGCCCCCATTATTTTGTTGATCGCGGCCTTTTTTGCCCTACAAACCCCAGCCAAGGGAACACCATAAAAAAGATGATCCAATAATTATAGCGGTTTGGCAAATGTTTCCACAAATCATTTGGCTCTCCTGTACTTGGTGGAATCAAAAGTTTAATTGAAAAAACGACTGTAAGCTAAAGGTTTACCTAGTAGGCTTTTCCAAAAATTTCGGTAATGATGACTTCATCAAAAATGTATCACTTTTGAACACTTTATACACAGAATCCAAGAGAGCTATTTAGAATTGCTGGATAGAAAGCGATTTTCCGTTTAAGATCAGGAGATAAATGATTTTGCATTCATAAATTCTAAGCTTAACTCCTATGTTTAACTGGTTTCGTCGTCAGTTCGGGGATTCGTCCCAAGCCGAACAAACTCCCGTCGCGCCCGAATCTACCCCGACCGTTGAGGAATCCCCTCAAGTAGAAGAGGTTACAGAGGAGACGGAAACCAGTGCTGACAATAGCCAAGAAGCTTATTTGGAGTGGGCAAAATCAGCGTTTAAAAATATTCAAGAGCGCAAACAATCAGAAGAAATTCTGGAAACGCCCGAATCTGTTGCCGAAGAACCTGTCGTCATTGAACCCGAAGAAGTTGTTTCTCAAGAGATTGAAAGCGCGATCGCGGAATCAGAAATTGAACCAGATCTGATCACGGAGCCTGAGATTAAATCAGTTGTTGAAACCGAGACTGAAACCGTCGCGGAAATTGAAGTTAAACCTGAAATTGAATTAATTGCAGAACCTGAATCTGTTCCTAGTGTTGAACTAATCGTTGAAACTGAGTCAGTGACGGAAGCTGAACCTGTTACTGAGCTCGTAGAAATTGAACCTGAAACGGAGATAAAATCTGAAATTTCTGTCAATACTCCTGCTTGGTTACAAAAATCCGATCGCCTAGAAATTTTAAAGGAAACGGCCATTGAAACCGAGGTTCCTGAAACTCCGTCTCAACCCGTTGTCCGAAAAACAGGGATTAAATTTGATGACGATTTTATTTGGTCAGCGAAAGTCTTGGCGGATCAGGGACGCGCTCCAGAGGATATTTCCGAAGAAGAAATTAATTGGCTCAGTCGTTTACGTCAAGGATTAACCAAAACTCGCCGTAATTTGGTGAATCAACTCAAAGCCATTGTCGGTCAAGGCCCCTTGAATCAGGCGGCAGTGATAGAGGTTGAGTCCCTATTACTCCAAGCCGATGTGGGCATTGAAGCGACGGATTACATCATTACAGCCCTACAAAATAAGTTACGGGAAGAATCCCTACCCCCCGATGCCGCGATCGCCTATCTCAAAACGATTTTGCGAGAAATGTTAGACCGTCCCCTCCAAACGGTGAGTAATGCCGATTTTATTCCCACCAAGGAAACGCTGAATATTTGGCTACTGACGGGGGTGAATGGGGCGGGAAAAACGACGACTATCGGGAAATTAGCTCATTTAGCTCAAAAATCGGGTTACAGTTGTCTAATTGCGGCGGCGGATACCTTTCGAGCGGCGGCCGTAGAACAGGTGAAAATTTGGGGCGATCGCAGTGGAACCAGTGTGATTGCTAATCCTGATAAAAATTCCGATCCCGCCGCCGTTGTTTTTGATGGCATCAGTGCGGCCCAATCTCGCAATATTGAACTGCTTTTAGTTGATACCGCAGGACGTTTACAAAATAAGAAAAATTTAATGGATGAATTAGCAAAAATCCGTCGTATTATTGACAAAAAAGCCCCCAATGCTCAGGTTGAATCTTTGTTAGTGTTAGATGCTACCCTCGGACAAAACGGTTTACGTCAAGCCGAAGTTTTTTCCCAAGCCGCTAAACTGAGTGGGGTGGTTTTAACGAAACTGGATGGAACCGCTAAAGGAGGAGTCGCGATCGCGGTGGCGCAACAATTAAATCTGCCCATTCGCTTCATCGGTGCGGGAGAAGGTATCGAAGATTTGCGGCCATTTTCAAGTTATGAATTTGTGGAAGCATTATTAAATGGTTAGGGATTTGAGAGCAAAAACCCATGAATACAAAATCTTCTTTCCCCTACCAAGGCTGGTCTTTAGTTGAGCGAGATCCGAAAACCATTGAACAATTAATGCCCTTTTGGGAATGGTTTTATCGTTATTATTTTCAGGTTAAAAGTGATGGTTGGCAGCATCTGGAATCGGGAGAACAAGTGCTGATCGTGGGTTCCCATAACGGCGGACTAGCTTCTCCTGATATGGTGATGATGATCTATGACTGGTTCAAACATTTTGGTACGGAACGTCCGATCTATGGGTTAATGCACCCAACAGTCTGGAAAGTGAATCAAAGTATTGCTCAGTTAGCGGTTAAGGTCGGAGCCGTTCAAGCTAATCCTAAAATGGCGATCGCGGCTTTGCAAACAGGAGCGAGTGTTTTGGTTTATCCAGGTGGAGCGCAGGATGTTTTTCGTCCCCATTGGCAACGCTATCAAATTCAACTGGCAGGACGCAAAGCTTTTATTAAAATCGCTCTTAAGCAAAAGGTTCCCATTGTTCCTGCAATTTCCGTCGGGGCCCACGATACCCTAGTCGTTCTCGCCGATTGTTATGAACAGGCTAAACAATTACATGATTTAGGAATGCCCTGGGTTTTGGATACCGATCCGATTGTTTTCCCGATTTATTTCGGTTTACCCTGGGGAATCGCCCTTGGCCCTTGGCCCAATTTGCCCCTACCTGTCCCCATGCACACCCGCGTTTGTCCCCCAATTATTTTTGATCGCTATGGAGAAAAAGCCGCCCGCGATCGCGATTATGTAGAAGAATGTTATCAACGGGTAGTTAGGGAAATGCAACAGGAATTAGACCAATTATTATTAGATAGTCAGGGAATTAAGTAGCTAGGCACAATTAAGTATAACTAGTTCCGCATGAGTTTGTGGCTACGAGAGAATAAGGCTTTGAGCCTCCTGAATCCCGTTCAAAAGTTCTTTAATGGCGTGTTT
>JBEIFD010000402.1:0-4111 GCA_040382535.1 Merismopediaceae cyanobacterium | reverse complement strand
GTTACTGTTCCGATATCAATGCTCTTAATTAAACTGCCAATTTGACCTGGTAATTCTCCGCCTTTAATCGCAGCTTTTACTGCACCACAGCGTTCGTGACCCATGACCATCAATACTTTAGAACCAAGAACTAATGTGCCAAATTCTAAGCTACCAATTTCTTCAGGAGTGGCAATATTACCCGCAACACGACAAACGAATAAATCGCCTAAGCCTTGGTCAAAAACAATTTCGGCAGGAACACGAGAATCGGCACAACCGAGAATGGCGGCAAAAGGTTCTTGCCCTTGAGCAACTTCTGTTAATCTGTTTTGATCTTGGTTACGCTTTGTCCGTTTTTGATTAACAAAACGGTCATTGCCAGCTACTAATTTTTCTAAAGCTTGGTCGGGGGTAACCTCTTTATTCTGAGCTTCAGCTATAGGAGGATTAATAAGATTATTCCCCATAATAGTTGCGATAAAACTTGTTCCGATAAAACCGCCGCCGTATTTAATGAGACTACGACGATTAAGGTTCAAGGGATTATTGTTGAGTTTCATACTCCAGTATTCCTATATTTAAGTTTAGTTGAAATTTTTTAGAGACTGTTGAACAATCACTAAAAATATTAGTTTACGATTAAATAAGACATTTGTTTTATTTTTCGTAAAAACTTAATTTTTGTTTCTGACTTGTGTAAAGGCTTTTTAACTCAAGCCGAATTTTAAAAATAGTCCAGGGTGGGAAAGGAAAGGCCAAGCAAGAAAGATGGCAATAAAGGCAATTCCTGAAAACATAGAAAGCACATAAAATTGAGTTTGTCCTGTGACGTTATACTTTAAACTTTGTCCTCCAAAAATCGTTGCTAATCCGACTAAATTAACGACTCCATCCACAATAAATTTATCAAACCAATTAACAATGGTAGAAATAATTCCCACAAAAGCAACAATGGTGACCTTATAAAGTTGGGCGGTGTATAAATCGTAGGCAAAGAAATCTTGAAGGGATTTAACGGGTAATTTAACGGGTTTAGTAATACTAGGATTGAGATAAATAAAAGCAGAACTGCTAATACCCACTAAACTAGAAGCTATTAAAAAGCCTGTAATGGTTAGGTTAATATCGGCAAGATTGGGTAATAAATTTGCTTGTTTTAAAATTAAAGGAACATGAAGAGCAAATCCTACTGTGATTAGCATGGGTACAACTAAAAGCCATAATGCTTCAGGCGATCGCACCGTCATGGGTTTAGGTTGTCCGCCAAAGATTAAACAAAATTCACGGGTAACATTAAAAGCTGTCAGGGTATTAACGAGCAGTAAAACTCCGACTAAAATTGGATTTTGAGTTGCTAAAAATTCGGTTAACTTTAACCAAGCCCAGAAGCTTCCAAAGGGAGGTAAAGCAATGAGAGAAGCAATCCCGACCAGATAACTTAGACCAGAGATAGGACGACGTGACCAAAGCCCACCATATTGAGTTAAATCTTGAGTAACATTATTCCAAATAATGCCGCCCACACACATCACTAAAACTGACATGGCGAGGGTATAGGTCAAAATTAATTGCAATGCGGTATCAGTTTGACCCGTACCAACTGCAATAAAAATTAATCCCATAAAGGCACTCACGGTATAGGACAAAGAACGTTTAATATCTATCTGGGCGATCGCAATGAGGGAAGCCCCGATCGCCGTGACCGAACCAACCGCAATCATCACCGATAAAGCAACGGGAGAAAGGGTCAAAATCGGTTGAATTTTAACTAATACCCAGGCACCTGTCGCCACCACGAGGGTATTGCGTAGAACGGTTGCAGGGAGAGGGCCTTCCATTGCCTCATCTAACCAAAGATGCAAGGGAAACTGGGCACATTTACCGAGGGGGCCAGCAATCAGAGACAAACAAAGTAGGGTAGCTAAAGTTGGATCAAGATTAGCGGTTGCGGCCCATTCTGCCAAACCGTGATAGTTCCAAGTTCCCGCCAAAGGAAGCAAGGCCACGACTCCCATGAGTAGAATTAAATCTCCCACCCGTTTCGTTAAAAAAGCATCCCTCGCACCTGTAACCACAAGGGACTGGTTGAACCAATAACCAATCAGTAAATAGGTTCCCAAAGTCAAGATTTCTAGGACAACATAGCTAAAAAAGAGAGAATCACAAAGGACAAGGGAACACAATCCGCATTGAAAGAGAGCCATCAACGAGAAAAATCTAGCCCAGCCCCAATCCATTTCCAGATAGCCAACGGCATAGGTTTGGGCAACAAGATTTATGCCTGTGATTAAGACCAGAGCGGCGACATTGACGGTGGAGATTTCGATGTCTAAACTGATGTTCAAATTGGCCGCATGAAGCCAGGGAAACGATAGGTCTGTGGCGGGCTGATTCCAGATAGTTTTCAGAGTCAATAAACTATGGATAAAGGCGATCGCCGTCATGGTGATGCTAATATAGCCCGCAGGTCTGGGCCCTGTTTGGCGAATGATGCCTGGAAACCAAGGTATGGCTAAAACTGCCCCTAATAGGGCATAGCAAGGTACTAGCCAGACGACCTGGCTGAGGCTCTCTAACATTTGGGACTCCCTCTCAGTGATCAAATAGATGGTGATCAATTCAATATATCAAATATCAATATGGATGCGATATATCTCAATTATCAATATGGATGCGATCGATTACGGCTTGTGATTACCGTTACCATAGACTTAAATTTATCTTGTGGAATTTATCATAGAGTAAAACAAATCGTTTTGACAATACCCATTTATCGGATTCACTATAAGAATCTCTAATCATTGATAAAAGTCTGGCTTTGAGAGAGAGAGGGCTGAGAGGGCGATCGCCATGATAGAGTTCTTAAAACAGACTCATCTAAACAATATGTTAGAATTCTGGGAATTAAGTTTTTTACTAAAACAAAAAGCAAATGACTACAACACAAATTTCCTTATATCAGAAAGCATTGGAGGCAGTAGAGGCTTTGTCCTTGGAGGATCAAAAGGAATTAATTGAGACTTTAAATCATCGTTTTAATTTGCGTCAACGTCAACAACTTCTTGCCGAAATTCAGGAAATTCAGGCTGAATATAAGTTAGGGCAGGTGAAGTTTGGGTCTGTTAATGAGTTTTTAGAGGAGTTGGATAATTGAGGGAAATTGGTTGGACTCCCAAATCGTTGCGGGCTTTTAAACGTCTCATTCGCAAGAATCCCCACTTACGCCCCTTAATTGCGAAAACTTTACAAAAGTTAGCTGAAGATGCTTTCCATTCTAGCTTAAAAACTCATAAGCTAATGGGAGAACTGAGTGATATTTGGTCATGTTCTATTGATTATAACTACAGAATTTTATTTCAGTTTATAGACAATTTAGATAACTCATCATCAATTCTTTTGCTTAATATTGGTACTCATGATGAGGTTTACTAACAATATTAGACTAAATCACCTTGGCGATACCATTTATCGGATTCGCCATAAAAATCTCCAATCATTGAGAAAAGTTTGGCTTAAGGGGGGATGAGGGGCCATTATGAATATAAAAAACGTTTTCTTTTTAACAATTTGGCGAAGATAGTAATGATTGTTGTAGACTTAACAGCAAATAATCAACAACTTTTTAGGACAATGAATGACAACGCAAGAGCGGGATACGATACTGCGATTAAGCTTACCGAGAAAATGTCACGAACTATCTGGAGCGTTTATGGTGGCCTTTTAGCAACAAATGGTTTTCTTATTTCGCTGGCGGCTTTTCTTGCGTCTAATGTGACATTTAAAGTTATACCGATTAAAGTATTAGGTGTTCTCGGTTTTTTACTTTGCACGACATGGTTTCTGATTACAATGAGAAATTTTGATTTTTATCGTTACTACTTTGCATGGGCAAGAAAGTTTGAAACAGATGCTTTTGGCGATACAGTAAAGATTATTCGAGGAGGTGCAACTTTTGCACAAGGAGAAACATCTTCTATTGGTTCCTCGATAGAACGTATGCGATGGGGAAGTCGCCTCTTCAAAGTCGAATGGTTAATATATGTTGTGATAGGAATTTTTACCATTATTTATGGCTACTTAATCTTTGGTTTTATAAACTAAAAACATTTTGCCATTCATATTTCAACTT
>JBEIFD010000401.1:0-4132 GCA_040382535.1 Merismopediaceae cyanobacterium | reverse complement strand
CTAATGATTGTTCTTCTCCATTAAAATCATGAATCCAATCGGTAAATCCATTGAGAATTAATTGGACTCCAACTGCTAGGATAAATAAACCTAATAAACGACTAATGGCCATGATTCCCGTTTCTCCAAAGACTTCTAAAAACCAACTAGAAAGTCGTAAACAGACAAAGCTCACAAATCCGATCATCGCGATCGCGACAATGGCCGCCCCATAATTTAAACCTGTTTTTAGGGAGAAATCCTGACCTGCTTGGGCTGCTAATCCAAGGGTGACGGCAATGGAACCTGGCCCCGCCAAAAGAGGAATCGTCATGGGAATAAAAGCAATATTTTCGTGTTCTTTAACTTCTGCGATCGCAACAGTTTTATTTTCTGGAGTCAATTGGGAACCTTCTTTTAAAGCTTGCCATCCTGCTTCAAAAATAACGGCTCCCCCCGCAATTTTTACGACCGCGATGGAAATCCCAAAAAAGTTTAAAATACTGCCACCAATAAATAAAAAAATTACCAGTACTAAAATGGTATAAACGCCAATTTTACTAGCAAATTCTTTCCGAAGTTCGGGCGGTGCGTTAGCGGATAAAACGATAAATAGGGGAACCGCTCCCAAAGGATCAGCAACGGGAAAAAGAGAAGCAAAACTCCCCATCGTAAATTGAAAAAAATCTAGCATATAGCGATCAAAGAATAATTTGGGAAATTTCTATAGTAATATTCACATAAATTAAGATACTCTCCATATTTATCCTTTTTTATTTTCTATTGGATCAAGGGTATCAGTTGTTAAATTTGCTACTTTTGGGCGCAAGCTTGCGCCCCTACGATCCTCCAAAAACCTTCTGTAGGGGCGAATTGCGTTCGCCCTTGATATTAAGATAAACTTTTGATCAGACTGAATGACTACCCCATTTTCGTTTTTTCCAGATCAGATTAATCACTTGTAAACTTTGTAATAGACCCTGTAAAAGCATTAATTGTCTGCCTAATTTTTGATAGCTTTTCCTGAATTGGATCGTTCCTTGTTTAGCGTGGGTCAAATTGGGCGGTAGGGGAGCCAAAAGACGGTGGGAACATTTTTCGAGTCGAATTAATCTCTGGGTGGTGCATTTTAAATACTGTCGCAATCGTAAGAGACGCAACACCAAATACAGATTGAGGAGCGTCAAAGATAGATTAAAACAGATCACAAATAACAGCATTTAGATGATAAGATAGACGATCCAAGGGGAATTAGCTCAGTTGGTAGAGTGCTGCGATCGCACCGCAGAGGTCAGGGGTTCAAATCCCCTATTCTCCATTTACTTCATCACCAAGGCTGATTTTGCCTGTTGTTAGGGGAATCGCATTTTCTCCAAACATAATGCCTTCCTGGGGAATTTGGCGAAACGTACTCAGGGTTTTCAGGGGTTCATTGTGGGGATTGCGATCGCCGTTTAACTGATCCGTTGTGGTGATGATACAGCGAGAACAGGGTTTGACCAAGGCAAGGGTCAGTTGATTAATTGTAACTCGTTGCCAGTCGCTCTCCATAAACAGCTCCTCGGTTTCGATCACTAAATTAGGACGAAAACGATTCATGGGAATAGATGGGGATTGGTTCGGATAGTTGATTTCTAAACGTCGATTTAATTCCGCGAGGGAAGCCGTTGCCGTTAATAAAATCGGGAAACCATCGGCAAAACTGACGGATTTTTCTTGATTATTCGTATAATTTTTATCAATCGCACGAATATGTTGGGGAGATTGTCTCACTAAGCGAATTTGAGTCTCGGTCGGTAAATTTAGCACCGTTTGGAACCAATCCGCAATGCCATCTCCCTGATCAATCGCCGTCACGCGATCGCGCCAGACTTGGACGGTTTTTTCAACACCCGAAAAATGAGGCTTGAGAATAACGGTTTTTTCATTATTCACCGATAAAATTAAATGATTAGCCTGAATTTTGACCTGAACCGTTGCTAGTTGGGAATATTGGCGTTGGGTTAAAAAATTTCCCGATTGATCCACCAGCATAAATTCCCTATCCCAGGCAAAACCCTGGGGCAGAACCTCGGTTTCGGTCAGCGCAATTCCCTGACAGGATTTGATAGGATAAATAAAAATGCCTGATACTTTCATAAAAGTAATTTTTGGCTAATCAATACAATTTATTATAGCGATCGCAGTCATTACCGCCAATTCTGAACACAAAAAAAGAACCGTAGGGACATAATATATCATGCCCTCAATCTGTATAAATAATCAGTAAAACCTGTTATATTCATACTCCAATATCATTAATTTTAAATATTAGCTTTTATTGTTCTGATTCCTATGATTGAACTGCCTCTACAAGATAATTTGAAGAATGAAGAATTCGAGAATGCTCTGATAGATTTTGAAGCCATTCAAGAGGAATTAAATTATAAAAAAGCCCAACATACTTTAAGGGATTTAGTCAATCATCTAGATTTGAGTCCGAGAGAAAAACAAGGATTAGAAAAAGACATTGATCATCTCTCTTCGATGTTAGAAAAACTGGATAATTCGGTTGTGCAAATTGCCGCTTTTGGAATGGTGGGTCGAGGAAAATCTTCAGTTTTAAATGCCCTACTCGGTCAACCTATTTTTGAAGCAGGGCCTCTTCATGGAGTCACTAAAATCATTGAATCTGCACCTTGGCAAGTGAGCCAGGATGAGAATTTGGAAAAAGTTAAAAAATTCACCCTATCAGGTTGGGGAAACTCACAAATTCAGCTAATTGATACGCCTGGCATTGATGAAGTGGATGGAGAAACCCGTGAAGCCTTAGCCCGTAATATTGCTCAAAAAACTGACCTGATTCTTTTTATTATTGCGGGAGATTTAAGTAAGGTTGAATATAATGCTCTTTCCCAGTTGCGAGAAGTGGGAAAACCGATGATTTTGGTGTTTAATAAAATCGATCAATATCCTGAAACGGATCGTTTAGCTATTTACGAAAAAATTCGAGATGAACGGGTTAAAGAATTGCTTTCTCCCGATGAAATTATTATGGTTGCGGCCAATCCTTTACAGTCAGAATTAATTAAAGATAAGTCGGGAAAAGTGAAGCGTCATCAATATCGGAGTGAACCCCAAGTAACAGAATTAAAATTAAAAATTGTCGAACTTTTGCAACGGGAAGGGAAATCTTTGGTGGCTTTAAATACCCTACTTTGTGCCGACAATGTGAACGAAAAATTTGTCCAACGCAAGATGGAAGTCCGCAATGCCCTAGCCAATGACACTATTCAAAAAGCTGTGATGATCAAAGCCGTTGCGATCGCCTTAAATCCTGTGACGGCGGTGGATTTGTTTACAGGAGCCGTGATTGACATCGCCATGATTTTGGCTCTTTCCCGTCTCTACGGCATCACCATGACCCACACTTCCGCGATCGCGCTTTTACAAAAAATTGGCATTAGTATGGGCGGAATCAGTGCCAGCGAGTTTCTAGCGTCCCTCGGATTAAGCTCACTCAAAGGACTTTTAGGATTAACGGTTCCTGTGACAGGGGGAATTTCCCTCGCGCCCTACATGACTATTGCGATTACCCAGGCAGGAGTGGCAGGAGTGACCTGTTACGCGATCGGGCAAGTCACCAAAACCTATTTAGCGAATGGAGCTTCCTGGGGGCCAGATGGCCCAAAAACCGTTGTTACGAATATTTTAGAATCTCTCGATGAGGCTTCGATTTTGAATCGCATTAAAACCGAATTACGGGAAAAATTAGTCAAACAATAACTTTAATGAATCCCTGCTAAGTAGCTAGTTGCAATACTTCAACCCAATCTACCGATCAGCGATCGCACTTTCAACAGTCAAAGCGATCACAGTTTTAAACATTAATCAACAAGGTGAAAGCGATCGCCACCTCCAAAATGATCGCCCATTTCCCATTCACCTCTCAAAAACGAGATCGCCACCTCCAATCCCATCCCCACAAAAAGCGATCGCGACTTCCAACAGGATCGCCTGTCCAACTTTCCTAACAAACGATCACAGACATTCTGTTTTAATGCTGTTAAAATAGGGCAAGATATTTCTGGATTAAAATTATGACGCAAATTACAGTTGAACTTCCTGATGAATTGGCGATACAGATTCAATCACAAATTGCTCAGAGAGAGTT
>JBEIFD010000400.1:0-4134 GCA_040382535.1 Merismopediaceae cyanobacterium | reverse complement strand
AGGATTGATAGACTACATTCAGTTGATCAATGGTTACTGATGCCAAAACGCCTTTTCCTAAAAGATCTAAAGCTCGATGATTGGCATAATAAGGATGCCCCTCGGCATCGATAATGAAAATACCAACGGGGCAAATTTCTAAAAATTGTTTAAACTGTATCGGCAGGGACAATAACTGAGCGGTCATTCTGATGGTTGATTTCTCTAAAATTTCAATCGTTTAATTTTTTCGCGATCGCCGTGCAAGTTCCACCCATCCCATCAGCGCAAAAAGCTACTAACGATCCAAAAGAACAGAAAAGCAACAAAACAAGCAACTTGCTCTGATGCCAGCCCAAACATCAGCCCCGAAGCCCCTAAAAGACCTGCTAAACCCGTTCCCAAGGCAACCCCTAACAAAAGGGCAACTAAGGTGATCAAAAAGGCACGGCCAATTTTTCCTTCTTTGCGGTTAATAAAATAAATCGTAATAAAAACGCCGATGACCAATAGTAACGAACTAAAAGATCCCGTTGTATCTTGATTGAAAGCACTAATTCCCGCTAAAGCCGCAAAAACCCCTGCGGGCAACAAAATATCATTCCGAGAAGGAGTATCAACCAATTGTTGAATCCAGGCGGGGGAATTCGACATATTGAGCGACGGTAAAGACGGCGGCTTCTCGATCGCCCGTTCAGGAAACCGAATAACATCGGGAACCTTAATTTTGCCCTCTTGCCGTAACTTCAAACGATCCATCAAAATAGCATCATAGGCAGACTCGACAATATCTAAAGCGCGGCTGTCTCCCTGGTATTTTTGGCTTAGCCGACTTTTAACCGCCTGAATCTCATCAAAGGAAGAATCTTCTGTCACTCCAAGGGTTTGATAGGGAGTCTGTTCACTCATTTTTCGTATCTCCTCTGACATACTCTCTGCTACAGATCTATTCTTAAAATATTATGCTTTATCTTCGTAGTTTAGCGGATTGATCGCCCAAATGTCAGACCATTTTTCTAGAAAATTTGAAAAAAATAAAGGGGGATAACTTAATTTTCCCCCAAATCGTTAAAATTATTGAAATTTCTCCTAAATCACCATTCCGTCGGGAATCGTTCTGTTTTTAATGACCACCACAATGCCGCTACGGATATAGAAACCGTCGTCTTCTCGGTTCGCTTCCTGGACATTCTCTTTATTAATAATCATCACATTTTTGCCAATACGAGCATTTTTGTCGATAATGGCGCGACGGATAGTTGTACCCGCCCCAATACCAATAGGAACACTACTTTGATTGAAATTAGATTCCCTTTCTACCGCAGATTCATAGAAATCAGAACCCATCAGTAAGGAATCCTCAATCGTACAACCCGACTCAATGCGACTGCGAATCCCTAAAACCGAGTGATGAATACGACACGCTTTGAGGATACAGCCTTCTCCAATCATAGATTCAGTGATACTACAATCTAAAATCTTTGAAGGGGGGAGATAGCGTCCACGAGTGTAAATGGGAGATTTTTCATCATAAAAGCTAAACGGTGGCTGGGGTTGCTGGGTTAAGGTTAAATTTGCCTCATAGAACGCTTCTATCGTTCCGATGTCTTCCCAATAGTCTGCAAAAAGATAGGCTTGCAGATTATAATCCTTCGCAGAGGCGGGAATAATTTCTTTGCCAAAGTCGGTATGCTCCATATTGGCTTGGAGTAGCTTGGCTAAAATTTCTTTTTTAAAAACATAAATCCCCATAGAAGCAATATAGGGATTTTCCTTGGCAACATCTGGGGTTAGGCCCAGAACGGTCGTATCCACCTGCATCTTTTTCAACGCTTCACCAGAGGGTTTTTCGGCAAAATCGATCACTCTTCCCTGGCTATCAATTTTCATTAACCCCAATTCGGGGGCTTTTTTTTCATTGACAGGAACAACAGAGAGGGTAATGTCTGCGTTGGTTTCTCGATGCCGTCGGACAAATTGACTATAATCCATCCGATAGAGATGATCTCCCGACAGAATCAGGTATTCATCCACATCCCATTCCATAAATAGGGTTAGGTACTGACGGACTGCATCGGCGGTTCCTTGGAACCATTGGGGATTATCGGCCGTTTGCTGGGCCGCTAGAACCTCGACAAATCCTTCCTGGAAAGCGGAAAAATTGTAGGTGCGGGCCAGGTGGCGATTTAGGGAAGCCGAGTTAAATTGGGTCAGGGTATAAATTTTAACGATTTCTGAATTAATACAATTGCTGACGGGAATATCGATCAAACGATATTTGCCCGCTAGGGGAACGGCTGGTTTGGCTCTGAGCTTGGTCAGGGGATAAAGACGAGTACCCGCGCCACCGCCGAGAATAATAGCTAAAACTCTTTTCAAAATAAGACCTCACGACTGCCGATGACACCTCTCAAGTCAAGTTTAGGACTGTGGGGGACATCTGGAAAGTCACAGGAGCGAGAAAAGTTTAAAAAGTTTGTCAAATGGCTATTGACCGCTAAAAACAAGAAACAAATGTTCACAAAAATAGGTCTTAAATCTGGATCTTGATCTCAATCTTGAGAAAGTGTCTTCAAAAATTTTCTGCTTTACTAACTTTCCTCTTTATGCGTCGTTTTAGCTCCCTTTCGCTTGTTTTGAGTTTATTGATTTTTCCCCAGGGAATTTCGGCTGCCCCTCTTCCGAGTTCCCAGGATTGTTCGTGGATTGCTCAGGGAACGAATAGGCAATCTTTTGGGACGAATGGGCAATTGGGTAAAACGGGAGAAAATGGAGCGAATGGAGCCAATAGTGATAATTTAACAATTTTTGCCGATGGAACGCCTTTGACTTTAAATTTAGCGGGAAAAAATGGTGAAGATGGTAAACCTGGCGGAGATGCGATCGCGGCCAATTGTGGGAATCAAACGAGTGATGTCAGTACGGATCTGGTGGCTCCTGATGGGGGAAATGGGGGAAATGGCGGTAACGGCGGCGATGGGGGAAATGGCGGATCAATTAGTATTTATTCCACGAATCCTGCCCAATTACGGCAAATTGTGGTTAATGCGGCGGGAGGAAAAGGGGGACAGATGGGGCCAGGCGGTAATGCGGGTGAAGGCTGTAATTGCACTAAACCTTACTGGACGGTGGAAACCTGTTCGGGCGATCGCGGAGCCTCGGATTATCGCTGTACTACCAAGGAATTTCGCTGTTATAACGGTCGCAATGGGGTGAGGGGAAATGCAGGTCTAACGGGGAGAGACGGCTTTCCAGGGCGATTAACCCTACTGAATCTCAATAAACCTCTAGAACCTGATAGACCGACGGCTTCGGTGGCAATGGCGACGATGAAGGATCAGGGCGTGGTTTTATCCCGAAATCGTTGGGAAACTCGTCAGGGAGCCAAGGATTTATTAGCTCCTGGCTCTGTGATTGATGATCAGTATGAGGCTCTGACGGAAAGACTGGAACGTTCTTTTCTCCTGATTTGGAATGCGCCCCAACCGTTTAATCGTTTTGCGGATAAAAATTTCACCTTGAGTCTGGATGATCAACAGGAAATTAAGGTCGGTTTGCCCTCGGATGTTTGGATTGAGGGAACGACTCAAAAACGCAATGAGGTAACGGAATTTCTGGTTTACAATGCCATTTTATTGGGTGATGTTACTCGTTTAGAAGAGAGTTCTCTAACGGGAAATGGGAGAAATCTCAAGTTAGTCTTAGTGGATAAAGCGAATCAATCTAACCTCATTGCAACCAAATTTCAGGTCAAATATAATATCACCCGTTCCGATCCCCGTTTTCGTCCTGTTTCCGATTATTTAACGAAGTATTCGGGAGCTATGCCCGATGAATTGGTTAAGTTAAACGGCGATCGCTTTACTTTAGATTTAGGTCAATTACCGATTGAGGAAGAGTATCTCAAGTCAGGGTTAGGGGTGGAAGTAGAGATTGTCGCGACGCGCACTTTTTCGGGTTATTCAGCAACTCAAAAAATTGTGGTTCGAGATATTATTGGTTCTTTTCGTTAATCGTGTTTGAAGATTTTTGACTCGGCGATCGCGTTATTCTACCAGTGGATAATATCATTGTCTATTGTATTAGATTAAGCAAGTGCAAAGCCTGTATAGGGACGTATTTTAGGTTCATGGAAGCCTAGAACAATATCGTTTT
>JBEIFD010000399.1:0-4136 GCA_040382535.1 Merismopediaceae cyanobacterium | reverse complement strand
CAGTCTTGGTATCGTTGAATGCCATGAGCAAATATTTAATGACTGTGTGGCTCCAGTCGGAAATGTTTATCAACAATGAACCTAGTAGCTAATCCCCCGAAACCCTTACAGGCTAAGGTTTCTAGCTAACGAGTCGCACCATAGAATTTAACTTCTGTATCAGTGCTTTTTGGGGTGCATTTTTATAACTTTTGATTATCCTTTTCAGTTTGTCCAAATGCAGCTTTATTTTCTCTTTGCTTGGTTTGATTGTGAGTTTGAAGCCCAGTGTTTTTCCCTTGCATCGTAGTGACCTTGCTTTTCCCACTGGATATTGTCGGATGTTAAAGCCTAAGAAGTCAAACCCTGCCATTTCGTTACCGAGATTTAGGAGTGAATGACATATCCTCGTTTTAGATGGCTTTAGTTCCAATCCCAATGGTTCCAACCATTTAGTTATAGCTTGTTCGCATTTCTGGATTACCTCTAAACTTTGGTGCATTATGATTAAATCATCTGCGTACCTGATTAGATGAGGCGTTTTGCTGCGGGTTTTAATGCCCGTAAGACCACGAATGTGTTCTTCCATTCCGTGTAATGCTATGTTCGCTAATAGAGGGGAGATAACACCTCCCTGTGGGGTTCCTGTCTCGGTTCTTTCAAATACACCATTCTCCATTACTCCTGCTTTTAGCCATGCCTTTATCTGTTTGTTCAGACTGGGAAATGTCTTTATTTTCATGAGTAGTGTTTTGTGGTTTATTTTGTCGAAACATTGTGCAATGTCAGCGTCTAATATGTATTTGCTTGTTTGGCAAAGTTCCGAGAATATTTGCTGAATTGCATCGTGACAGGAACGGGCTGGTCTGAATCCGTAGCTGTTGGCTTCAAATTTTGCTTCCCACTCTGGCTCTAGTGCCAGCTTAACGAGGGCTTGCAAGGCTCTATCGTACATAGTTGGGATACCCAAACCTCTTTTTTCCCCGTTTTTTTTAGGAATGTATATCCGGCGGGTAGGCTTGGCTTTTCCATTGATTTTCAGGGTTTTGATTAGGTTGAGTCTTTGATTTGGGGTTAAATCCTTAACTCCATCTATTCCAGCCGTTTTCTTGCCCCGATTATCTTGTGTTACCCTTCTAATTGCTAGGGCTTTGGCTTTCCATGAACTCATTAGGGTTTTTTGGAGTCTTCTTACCGTTTTAACATCACCACGATTTGAGGCTCTGTAGATGCGTTTTTGCAACTTGAATAGTTGTCTTTCCAGCTTTCGCCAGTTGATTTCTTTCCATTCCGCCGTAGTCTTAAAACTCGTTTTGGACGTATACATTGCTACTTATGCCTCTACTTTTTGCATAATCGTGAGTCTGTCTGCATATCCCCCTCATTACAAGTGGGCTTTGGCTTCTGACTCAATCTCTTCTACCACTTACCTATCGAAAGATAGATTTCTTTCGCCTTGGTTGGCTTCTCTCAGTCTTTGACCTCTAAGAGTGTAATGTGATAGATTACTTCGTTCCTAAGCATCTTTTCGCGTTTCCTTTAGATTCCCTCTCTACACCGAACGACTTTTTGGGTACATCCATAAAATTATGCAGTTTTATGGCAATCGTTGATCGCGTTTCCACTTTCAACTTTTCGTTTTTACCTTTTGGTATTGCCTAGTCAATCCGTTTTGGCAATCTAATGTTGACGATGCTTCAGGCAAGGGTTCGTTGTCTAATCTTGGGTAACTTAGCTCGATGGGATTTGAGAACGGATTTTCCCTTTACCACCTTTTAACCCCGCTTTATGGATTGATGACCAGTCTCTACCATAGGGGTTAGGCTTCAATGTTGTACCTACACGGTTGGAATTTAACCAACAAGATGCTTAAGTTGTCATGGTCTATCCTCTCCCTGAACGGGTTCAGATTTCCTGCTAGGCTTACACTTTAAGGTTTGAATCTTTCCGCTTTTGCCTAAACGAATCGCACACATAATACAATTATGTCCTTTTTTATTAATAGAAAATAAGCGAAAAATAAAGAGTTTAACCGTATTTCCCCTAGCATAATCACCTAACACATCAGCAACAAAGCTTAGTCACTTGTCCTCACAAACAGACCGATAGAGTGACCTAAACTTTGGCAAAATTGGCTGGATCTTGATCCCGTCGATGTTTTAAGAGAATCGGAGTACCTGGCTCATTGCCGACTAAAGCGGCAGTAAATTCCAGGGATTCTCTCAATCGTTTTGCAGCATAAATCGACATATCCCTAGGGACACAAATGCGATCGCGTAAATAACGAAGGGCTGAATCGGAGCCAGGGGACGGTAAACGAACTTCTCCAGTGATCAGATGGGTTAAAGCACAGCGCAAGGCTTCCTCAAAAAGACTATCTTCGGCAGGGTTAACACGAATCAGATTCCGACGATGTTTAATCACTCGTTGCAAGGCTTCCTGACGGGAATTTTCAGGTTCAGGATAGGTGACATCAGGTAGTCCAAACCAAGGGCCATTATCCACTTTGCTTTGATTAATTAAACGCTGGGGGTTTTCATTGTCGTAACAGCCACCCATTTGAGGGGGTAAATCATGGACATGGGTAGAAAAATCACTCTGAGTGCCGCGATAGGTCGGACGGCTTTCCATTGCGTCAAACCAGGCTGATAGATGAGGATTTTCTTCCCGTAAAGAATAGCCTTTATAGTAAAAAAGACTAGCATTCATCCGTTCGACGTAGGGCGTAAAGATCACATCGACGGTGCTGAACTCTGATAAAAAGTAGGGGCCAGGGGTGGCTGCCAAGGCCGCTTCTACTTGAGCCACGACACTGGTAAATTTTTCCTGATGGAATTGATCATCGCGGGGCGATCGCCGAGGATAACAAAGCCAGGAACACCAAGCGCGAAATAATAGCCGCTCTAGTCGTCGTAGGGGAATCACAGTCGGGTCTTCCATACCCCAAACCAGGGGCTGGAATTCTCGTTCTAGAGCCAATAAAATATCATCGCTTTCGGTAATAATCCGTCCATCTAATTCAAGGGCTGGTAGCATTCCAGACGGGACTTTGCGCTGATACCAACTCTCTTTTTCGCCGTAACAAAACATGGTTACTTTGGCGATGCGGTAGGGAATTTGTTTTTCTTCTAACCAGAGCCAGACTTTTTGGCAATAGGGACACCAGGCATGGTGATCTCGATAGAGTATTACCCGCACATCTGATTCCGAATGACCAAATAAACGTAACTGGGCTTGGGCATTGGTGAGTCCGTTAATGGGATCGATGGGCAAGTCGGCGAGAGCGTCTAATTCAGTCCAACTGAGGGGAGAGGTTGTCATACGTTAAAAAATAACAGAACCAAGGCAGTAACTTTTATCTTAATCTCTCTCTCAATATTATTCGCAAAGCAGTCCCAAACGCTTTTGGCAATAGGATAGAGGATGTTGTAGTTCACCCAGTCAGGGTTACACTTGCAAAGTAAGACCTGAGATATTTGTCTATAGTTTTTCTAACTATTCTCGAACCCATTTTACAAATAAGTAGCTGGTTGCAATTAAATATAAAACGTGGGATGGGCATCCTGCCCGTTCACAGGCTAGAAGCCTGTTCCACCATCTAACAATTAATTAAGCCCACTTACTTACTCATCAGCGAGCGATCGCGTCAAGACAGTTTTGCACGACTCAAGGAAACATCAAAACGATTAGAAAGATCAAAAAGATTAAGGGATGATCCACCCATTTATTAATGCGATCGCTCCTTATACAAAAGAAAAGCGATCACCCCTTAACTATTAAAACGCTAAGGAATGAAACCAATGGTTAAGCTAATCTGACAGGATAGGCGATCGCCCTGCTAAGGAGGGTCAAAACTCAAATTTTGGTGTATTATAGCTTTATCTTGCAGATAACCAACTAGATAGAGAACAAGACCATGACAAACAGGAAACAAGTCACTGCACGAAAATCATCACTTGATCGTCAAAAGTCTTTAGCCTTTAAGGGTTTTCTACAAAAGACACTCCTGGAAAAGGTGCATTGTGGTTACGGCAAGTGTTCTTATAGTGGTTGTTATTGCCAACAATATCAAGGTAATGCCAGCACTTGTCAAAATTCGGGCTGTGGGCATAGTTATGCTGACCATTGGTAATTGCGATGCCGTGTTATTTTAACTT
>JBEIFD010000398.1:0-4147 GCA_040382535.1 Merismopediaceae cyanobacterium | reverse complement strand
CAATCAGTGGTTACAAGTGTTAATAGCCAAGTTGATCCCCTGAGTGGAGTAAGAACAACGACTCCCGTTCTTTCAGATGTGGGATTGTCCTTGAATGTTAACTTAGACAGAGTTGACGATAATGGATTTATTACTTTATCTGTTAATCCGACGATCGCGGCTCCTGGTGCAACACAACAGTTTGAAAGTGGCCCTGGTGCGAATAATACTCTGACTCTAATTAACAAACGCGAGGTTAAGTCTGGAAAAATTCGCCTACGAGATGGTCAAACCCTAATTTTAACAGGTGTTATTCAAGAAACCGATCAAACAACGACCAGTAAAGTTCCAATCTTAGGAGATATTCCCATTTTAGGGGCGTTATTCAGAAGTCAAAGTGATACAACTGCTCGCACTGAAGTCGTAATCATGGTTACACCGCAAATTCTGAATGATGGCACAGAAGCTCAATTTGGTTTCAATTACACACCAAGCAAGGCATCAGCAGACTTTTTAAGACAACAAGGTTTCCCTGTTCAGGTTCAACCTTAGATAAAAAAGATTTAAAATTAAAATGCGTAGGGGCGTATGGCATACGCCCTTTATTTGGGAATCTTTTTTCGATGTTTGATTCTTTTTGCATTAGAGTAAATATCAAAAAGCCAATGAACAATAAATACAGGTTTGTTTTTGATGCGTTGATGATTTCGTTGTGCCGAGTTCAATCAAATTCAGGATCGGTAAATATTAATTTGGCCGCAAGATCGATGAACATTAATTTGGGCGCAAGCCTTGCGCCCCTACCGCGCTATTTGTTGGGATGTAATTTTAAAGTGGTGTTGATTACTCTTTTAACGTTTGCCTTTATTCTTCCCGTAAAAGCCGAAAATATTGAGCATTTAAGTCAATTATTAAGAACAAAACAGTGCCAATTTTGTGATCTTAGTCGAGCAGGATTAGTCTTTGCAAATTTAGAAGGAGCTAATCTCGCAGGAGCCAATCTCGCAGGAGCCAACCTCAGTCAAGCTAAACTCGCAGGGGCTAATCTCAGTGGAGCCAACCTCAGTGGAACTTCCTTCACTGGTGCAGATTTAACAGGAGCCAATCTCAACGGCGCGATCGCGAATGGAACCGATTTTCGGGGGGCTTACTTAAGCAATGTCAGCCTGATTGGAACGAATATGGATCTGGCCTATGTCCAAGGCGCGATCGGAATGCCGAGCAATGCGGGAAGTCCAGAAATGTTCTATGGTTGGGGACTGCTCGAAGCCCAAAAAGGTAATTACAAAGCCGCTTTGACGAATTATGATAAAGCCTTGGCGATCAATCCCAACTTTGCCCAGGGTTATCTAGGGCGGGGACTCGCATTTTTGAGACTGGGAAACGAAAATGCCGCTAAACAAAACGTTGAATACGCCTCCAAACTCTTTGAAGAACAAAAAAATCCAGACGGTTACGAAACAGCCCAAAACTTTTTAAAAAATCTAGAAGCCGTTCAGACAGCCCGCAATAATAACGGTGGAGCTAATCCCCAATTAGACGGCATTATCCGAGGTGTTGCTTCCCTGGCCATGCAATTTCTCTTAAAAGGTGCGAAATTACCTTTTTGATAACTGCAACTTTTCCCTATTGTTGAACGACTTCTAGGGAAATACCTGCAATAATAGGAAAGAAGATTCACGCTCAACCTTCATTCAAGAGCAACACCCCGCGATCGCCTGCTAATATTATGATTTCCAGATTTCCATCTGTCTTGTTCGGTCAGATAATGGGTTGAGTCATGATACTGACAGATTCCCTCCTACTCGATTACAAACGTTGTCAACGGCGTGCCTTTTTAAATTTGTACGGTAATTCGGACGAGCGGAGTTCGGAACGGGATTTTTTGCTTAAATTACGGCAAGAAAGCCAAAAACATATCACCTCTGTTTTGACAGAATTTTATCCCGACCATCACCAACCCCAATCTCCCCGCAAAGACTGGGAAAAACGGGTCGCCGAAACAAAAACCTTGATGGAACAGGGAGTCGATTGCATTTATGACGGTTTTTTAGCCCATGCCCTACGGGAACCCAGCCAGGAACGGGAAGGATTAATTCTTTTGGGTCATCCCCATTTATTAGTTAAACAATCGGGAAACTCGGTTTGGGGAGACTGGTTTTATACCCCCGTGAGTATTCAACTGGGACGACGACCGAAGCCAGAATATAAAATTTTAGCCGCCCTTTATGCCCAATTGCTGGCGGTGTGGCAAGAACGCTTTCCGCCCTACGCTGAGATTATTTTACGTCGTCAGAATCGTTATCGCGTGGATTTGGTGGAATGGTTGCCGCGTTTGCATAGTACCATTACCGAGTGTTTACAAACCCTGGTACAACGCCAAGAACCCGAAGTTTTTATTTCCCGTCAACGTTGCAATTTATGCCATTGGTATGATCATTGTTACGCGATCGCCCAATCCCAAAGCCATTTGTCCCTAGTGCCTGGGGTAACTCCTAGCCGCTATGAATCTCTACAGGAAATGGGCGTTGTCACTGTTAACTCTTTAGCTGAAGCTTGTCCTGTCACGATGGCTGAAACCTTTGGGAATGCGATCGCTTCTCAGTTACAGACCCAGGCGATCGCCATTATGGAAAATCGGGCTATTGCTAAAGTCAATCCTCCTAAAAAATCCTTACCCAACGCAAATTTTGAGATTTATTTTGATATCGAAGCAGAACCCGAACGTAATTTAGATTATTTATTAGGCGTTATTTTAATTAATCGACAAACGAGGGAAGAAACTTTCTATGGTTTTATTGCCGAAGAACCAGAGGAAGAGGGAAAAATTTGGCAAGAATTTTTGACTTTAATGCAAACCTATCCTGCGGCTCCTATTTTCCATTTTGCGGAGTATGAAATCGAAACGATTAAACGATTAGCCCAACTCTATAACACTCCTAAAAAAGAGAGGGATCAATTATTAAACCATTGCTTTGATCTGCATCATTATGTGGTTAACACGGTCACTTTTCCCGTAGAAAATTATTCCCTGAAAACTTTAGCAAATTGGTTAGGATTTCAGTGGCGAGATAGTAATGCCAGTGGTGATCAATCCGTCTGGTGGTATGACCAATGGCTAGAAACTCGCGATCGCAATTTTTTGGACTTAGTGCTGCGCTATAACGAAGATGATTGTCGCGCAACGTGGATTTTAAAGGATTGGTTAGTCAATTTTTTTGATCACAATAATGCTTAGCTCTATGTTTTTTATTTTTATAAGGCGATCGCGCTAAAAGAATGAGAACAAAGATTAAAATGATTGTTTGAATTTTTTAGTTTCTGAATTTACTCAATACCTTTTAGTAATTAGTGATAAGAAGTTCAGAAATAGCACCTCTCCTAGAAGCTTTGGAATTAATCATGCGATTTGCCTGAATGCGATTAATTGTAAAACCTGAATAGAGTTCATCAAAGAAGGTATCGTTTTTATCAATATTTTGGGGATCCGAGTTACTCAGCATTAATTTAGTCCCCTGATGATGTAATTTCTGATAAAAACTTGCCAATCTTTTTTGCTCGTCATCATTAAAATCAAATTGAGAATAGGATTTAAAACTAGCCGTCCTGGTTAATGGACGATAGGGAGGATCGAAATAGACAAAAGTTTTAGATGTTGCTAGGTTTTGAATTTGAGTAAAATCCGAATATTGAATAGTTGCCTTTTGAAGTAATTTTGAAGCCAAAATCAGATTATTGGTATTACAAATTCTAGGATTTTTATAATTTCCAAATGGAACGTTAAAATATCCTTTTTTATTTACACGAAAAAGACCATTAAAGCACGTTCTATTAAGAAAGATAATCTCTGCGGATCTTGTAAACCAAGATATCTCGAAATTTTTTAGGTCTATTTGATTTTTAAAGTTATTATAACTATTTCGTTTATTAAAAAAATAAATTTTACGCTTTTCTTCATTTAAAATCAGGTATTCATTTTCAATTTTTTTGAGTTCTTCAATCAGAGAGTTTACATCTTTTTGAATTGTTTTGTAGAGAAGAATTAGCTCTTCGTTAATATCGGATAAATAAAATTCTCTGATATTGAAGTTTTGAGCAACCCAAAAAAAGACTGCGCCTCCTCCTATAAATGGTTCAATATAACAAGCTATTTTTCCTTCAATTAATT
>JBEIFD010000397.1:0-4186 GCA_040382535.1 Merismopediaceae cyanobacterium | reverse complement strand
TTTTAGCTTCCACTTTCACCATAGCATTTTCTGTTTTTATACGGTAAATTCATGTCACTGTCTCTATGAAACGTATTTTAGTCAACTCTTTATTGTAACATATAATATTTATGTAAGAGGTCTAAGCTATCTACAAGATTTGAATAGTTGTTGTAGCTCTTAGAACTGGGATAGAATCTATCATCGTCTGAGAAAACTAGAACAATTACTGGTTGCTTAAGAATATGATGTCTCCCCTCAACAATATCCGAATCATTCTCATGGAACCCGCAGGAGCCTTAAATGTTGGTTCCGTTGCTCGCGTTATGAAAAATATGGGACTACATCATCTGGTTCTAGTCAATCCTCAATGCGATCGCCTGGGAGAAGAAGCTCGATTGATGGCTGTCCATGCCTCTGATATTTTAGAACAGGCCGAAGAATTCCCCACTTTACCCGATGCCCTCAAAGGATGTCAAAGAGCGATCGCCACCACTGCCCGTTCCCGTAGCTTAGAAAGCCCCTTGGAAACCCCCAGGCAGGCCCTACCCTGGTTGATTACTACCGATGAAAAAACCGCACTGATTTTTGGACGGGAAGACCGAGGACTGAGTAACGAAGAATTAAACCATGCCCATCGTTTCGTCACTATTCCCTCAAATCCTGACTATTCTGCCCTCAATTTGGCCCAGTCCGTTGCCGTTTGTGCCTATGAACTTTATCAGCATCAATACGAGGCCGTTAGCCCGATTAAAGCCGAATCTTTGAGCAAAAAGGCGACCCTCGAAAATTTAGAAGGTTATTATCAGCATTTAGAACAAACATTATTAAATATTGGCTATCTCTATCCCCATACGGTCAACGCTCGCATGGAAAAGATTCGTCGTCTTTACCAACGCGCCCAACTGACGGAGGAGGAAGTCGCTCTCTTGCGAGGAATTTTGGGACAAATGGATTGGAAGACGCAACATTTTTCGGCGACCCATAGTCAGAACCAAAAGTCAACTTCTTAAAAACATCGAAGTCTGTTACCCTAACAAAATGAAGGGTTGACACTCTTTTTGTCTGGTTCTTCTCACACTGAAATTAAAGAAAATGTCTAGGAAAAATTCTCGTCGTTCGACCCGTTCTCATATTGCCCTGGTTCCCCAGCCGACGAATTTGACAACTCTGACGGTGGCCTCCCAACCGATCGCCTCAACTCAGGTTCCCCGTCAACGAAAACCTACTCGCGAACCGAATTGGGTGACAAAGAGTCTGCTTTACACGCTTCGGGTGGGTATTTTAGGCGCGGGATTGGCGGTAATTGCTGGAACGACTTTGACAGTTTTTGCTCCAACTCGTTTTCTCTCTTCCCAGGCATCTACTTCCAAGGGACAAGAAAAATCTACAATCCCAAAAACAGCAACAGTCGGCATCAAACCCCAGGAAGCGATCGCAAAATTCGTTTCGACCCTAACGCCGCAAGATAGCCAGACCAATTCTTCCGCCAGTAACCAGATCCAGCTGACCGAAGAACTAATCCCCCTCAAACAAAAATTAGTAAATCTAGATAAAAAGCAGGCCAAAATTGAAACTCAAGCCTTTTTTATTGATTTAGATAACGGAAAATACGTTAATTTGGCGGGAGATATGCCGATTTCCGCCGCTAGTTTGATCAAAATTCCCATCGCGATTGCTTTCTTTCAGGATGTGGACGCGGGTAAAATCAAGCTGAATGAAAAATTGCCAATGGGTAAAGATGTGATCGCCAGTGGTTCAGGAGATATGCAGTACCAACAAGGGCAAAAATCCTTTACTGCTCTGGAAACCGTAACAAAGATGATCGCCATTAGCGATAATACGGCGACGAATATGCTGATTAAGCGCATGGGAGGCAAAGCGGTTCTTGATCAACGTTTTCAAGCCTGGGGATTAACCCACACCCAAATTCATAACCTGCTACCCGACTTGGAAGGAACTAATATGACCAGTTCCAAGGACTTGGCGACGGTTTTATTAAAAGTCAATCAAGGCGAATTAATTTCCCTTAAGTCCCGCGATCGCCTGTTGGGAATTATGCAGGAAACTAAAACCCGTACCCTATTACCGTCAGGTTTAGAGCCTGGGGCAATTATTTCCCATAAAACAGGGGATATCGGAACCGTACTAGGGGATGCAGGCATTATTGATATGCCCAGTGGCAAACGTTACATCCAAGCCATCATTGCCAAGCGTCCTTACAACGACATTGCCGCCCGAATCCTCATTCAGGATATGTCCCGCGCGACCTATCAACACCTAAAAGCTACCGAGCCAATGCCTGCGACCAAACCGCCTATTGTCCCGACAAAAGTGGCCGCATCTCCATCCTCCGAACAGAAAAAGGTTGATCCTAAAAAATCAACGGCTACCCTCACCCCAATTCTCAAAAAACCAGATTAATCCCTAATCAACCTCTTTGTTTATCCTTACTGAGTAATTAACCGACAAAACCACAGGATATGATAGAGGGTGGTTAGACACTTTTTTTGAAACTATTGATTGTAAAAGGACATGATGAACAATTTATTGAAACGCTTTGGTTGGCTAGGTTTAGTCGCGATCGCGTTGACGATTTCCCTGGCGATCCATAATCCCGCCAATGCTAAAAACGCCCCGATCATAACCGCTCAAGTTCCGCGTCATTACGATCAATTAGAGTTTCCGCCCCTCCCCGATATCAAAATTCCTAAATATGAACGGTATCAACTCGATAACGGACTAATTGTTTATTTAGTTGAAGACCATGAACTGCCCCTCGTCAAAGGAACCGCCTTATTTCGGACGGGATCTCGTTTAGAACCCAGTCAGCAAGTTGGTCTGGCAGGAATCACAGGTGAAACCATGCGTACAGGGGGAACTGGCAACCATTCCCCCGATGAATTAAACCAGATCCTAGAACAACGCGCCGCCGCCATTGAAACCGCCATTGGAGCTACATCAGGATCGGCTAGTTTTGATGCCCTGAGCAAAGATAAGGAAACGGTTTTTAATTTATTTGCTGAAATCATCCAAAAACCCGTTTTTGCCGCCGACAAAGTTGAACTCGCTAAAACTCAAGCCCAAGGCGCGATCGCCCGTCGTAACGATGATCCCGATGACATTGCCAGTCGGGAATTTAAAAAACTGATGTATGGTAGCGAAAGTCCCTACGCCCGCACCATTGAATACGCCACCCTAGACCAGATTGATCGCAATAGTATCGTCAAATTTCACGCCGACTACATCCGACCCGAATCGACCCTCTTAGGCATTGTCGGTGACTTTGATCCAACCGAAATGAAAGCCTTAATTGCCGAAAAATTTGGTAACTGGCAAGTTTCCACCCCCAAACCCAATCTTGAGGTTCCAGGGGCTAGTCAACAGAACCAACAAAAAATCTTCATAGTCGATCAACCCAAACTGACCCAAAGTAATATCCTATTAGGACACATCGACGGAAAATTAAGTGATCCCGACTACCCGACTCTCAGTGTTATGAATGGGGTATTAAGCGGCTTTGGAGGGCGTTTATTTAACGAGATCCGCTCCAAACAAGGATTAGCTTACTCCGTCTATGGAAGTTGGAATGCCGCCTACGACTACCCAGGCATTTTCATTGGAGGAGGACAGACCCGTACCGATGCCACCGTTCCCTTCATCAAATCATTGTTGAGTGAAATTGACCGAATTCGCACTACTCTCGTCACTCCAGAAGAATTATCCCACGCAAAGGAATCTATCCTGAACTCTTTCGTCTTTAAATTTGAAAATCCTAGCCAGACCCTAACTCGTCTGATGACCTATGAATATTACGGTTACCCTGCTGATTTTATTTTTCAGTATCAGAGCAAAGTTAAAGAAGTTACAGCAGAATCTATTCAACAGGTTGCCCAAAAATACTTAGTTCCCGATAAACTTTTCACCTTAATTGTCGGCAATGGGAAAGCGATCGAACCCAATTTACCCAGCTTGATGAAACCCGTAGAGAAGGTTGACATTACGATTCCAGCCCCTCCAAAACCCTAAATGCGATCGGTAGATTCCCAAAACAAAGGAGATCACCCTTCAAAAATCCATAGTAGGGGCGCATAGCGATCGCCCTTTTTTTTGTTTCCATTCTATTTCCATCCTAAAAGTGAGATAACCCCAAACAGTCCAACCCCTTACCCAGCAAGGGAAAAGAGGAGACTCAAAAAAACTTTCC
>JBEIFD010000396.1:0-4212 GCA_040382535.1 Merismopediaceae cyanobacterium | reverse complement strand
GGAGACGTTATCAAAGTGCGATTCGTTTAGCGTGAATCACGGTGAAAGTCCGTAAATAACCGCTAGAGTAAAGTCTCCCAAGACTAGCTTAACTATCCTCTTGATGAGGGTGAAAGACCCTCTCCTTAAACTCAAAGGTAACTCCTTATCTGCCCACACTGACACAACTCGGAATTTGTGAGGGTGAAGCTGGGAACAGGACGCAATCAGACATCAATTGCAGATGACACTGGCGTTAACAGGAAGTCCCCATGATGAAACAGAGCCTAGAAAAGCAACTCAGCATTGAAGCAGACGCAATACTAAGCCCTACTTAGAGTCTGACTCCGCCAGAGATTAGTATCCCGCCGAATTATTGATGATATCGGTAAGAGTAAGGGGTTCTGGCAGTTGAAGTGGCTACATCTAAAGGGACAATCAATCAAAAGGATGGAACGAATAAAAACGAATCTAGGGTCTGAGGGCGGTCGAATCCTTGGTAAACCAGACGAGAGGTGCAATTCCTTAGATTCGGGTAGGACAAGGCGTAATTGCCTTGAGGTATATAGAAAACACAATTGGATGCAGATTATGGTTAGACACGGTATTAACACCAGTGAACGATGGAAGAAACTACCTTGGAAGAAATTCCAAAAGACGTTATTCCGACTACAGAAAAGAGTGTTCAAAGCAGTTAAAGCAGGCGACAAGCGGAAAGCGCGGTCACTTCAAAAACTGATTCTAAAATCTCAAGCTGCTAGATTACTAGCTATCCGACAAGTTACACAGTTAAACGCTGGCAAGAAAACGGCTGGAATAGACGGCAAAGCATCTCTCAAATTTGAAGAACGCTTCGCCTTATCAGACCTAATAAGTCGGAACTATTCCAATTGGAAGCACTCAGGTTTAAGAGAAATTCCAATCCCTAAAAAGGACGGAACAACTCGAATACTAAAAGTGCCTACTATAGCGGACAGAGCTTGGCAATGCCTAGCAAAATATACTCTCGAACCAGCGCAGATCGCAACATGACCTGCTAGAAGTTATTGATTTAGAACAGGACGTTCGGCACATGATGCTCAAAAACTATTGTTCAACCATCTAAGAAGCACAAGTAATGGACTCAATAAGCGAGTCATCGAACTCGATATTGAACAATGCTTCGATAGGATTAATCACTCTGCAATCATGGACAATCTTATCGCCCCTAAAGGGCTAAAGCTAGGTATCTTCAGATGCCTAAAAGCTGGGACAAAGATAGGATTTCCAGACCAAGGAACACCGCAAGGTGGAGTTGTTAGTCCACTGCTCGCCAACATTGCCCTCAATGGGATAGAAAGTATTCATTGGTATAAAGGAGAAATAAACAACGTAATAACGGAAGCATCAATCCGATATGCCGATGATATGCTCATAATCCTTCGACCCCAAGATAATGCTGAGGCAATACTTGCAAAGATTAGTGAATTTCTAGCAAAAAGAGGTATGAACGTCAGTAAAAAGAAAACCAAGATAACCGCCGCGACAGATGGATTTGACTTCCTCGGTTGGCACTTTAAAGTGCAAAACAACGGTAAGTTTCGTTGTGTCCCCTCAGTGGATAACTTCAAAGCTTTTCGCAAGAAGGTAAAACACATCGTCAATAACTCGAACTATGGTTCCAAGGTAAAGGCTGAGAAATTAGCCCCATTGGTCAGAGGATGGAGACAATACCATAAGTTCTGCAAGATGGATGGAGCCAGAAATTCACTCTGGCACATCAATCACAGGGCATGGAAGGTATTTAATAAGGAAGCTAAACTGAGCAGGTCTTCAGTCACCAAACTGATTAAAAAAGCCTTTCCGTCGGTTTCTTACTCTGAAAATAAACACATCAACGTTAGAGGGAATAAATCACCTTATGACGGAGATTTATTCTATTGGAGCGAACGTAACAGTAAACTCTATGACGATATCACCTCTAAAGTCTTAAAAAGGCAAAACCATTCATGTGATTCCTGCGGATTAAAGTTTGTGGGGGAAGAGAAAGTACATCTACATCACGTCGATGGAAATCATGGAAACTGGAAAATCAAGAATCTTGTAGCAATACACCAATCTTGTCACCAATACTCGCACATGAGCAAGGGCTAATCCCCTAATATATCGGAAGCTGGGTGCGGTGAAAGTCGCACGCCCAGATTTAACAGAGAGGGGCTTGGGGTTATACCCAACCTCGACTCTACCCATAAATTGATTTTAACAGCGATCGCACTTCCCCATCCAACACAGAAAAAAGGCGATCGCCGATGAATAGCTCTCTAAATTTCTAATTATTCTGATTAGCCACAAACTGATTGAGTAAAGCAATATCCAATAGAAACTAGAATTAATTTGACTTTTCTCAATCAAAAATGATCATCAAATGCTTGTAAAATCTTTAAAATAGTCACCTTAATCTCATTTGTCTATCGTGAATAATTTAGCTCTTGCCTCGGCCCTAGAACTGGCTCAATTAATCCAAAAACGTGAAATTTCCCCCCTAGAATTAACCCAATTTTTTCTCTTACGCATTGAACGTTTCGATTCCCAGGTCGGAAGTTTTTTTCATGTTGCCTCAGAAAGCGCGATCGCCGATGCCAAGGCCAAAACTGAACAATTAGCCAAAACCTCCGATCCCAATCAATTACCGCCTTTTTTTGGGGTTCCCACTGCCATTAAGGATCTTAATGCCGTTGCTGGAATGCCCATTAGCTATGGAGTCGCGGCCTTAAAAGAAAATATGTGTGCCTACGATGAGGCTGTCGTCACTCGTATGAAACAAGCGGGATTTATTTTGCTCGGAAAAACAGCCACTTCTGAATTAGGTTCCTTTCCCTACACCGAAACCCCAGGATTTGCTCCCACCCGAAACCCTTGGAATTTAGACTATACAGCAGGAGGCTCTAGTGGTGGCGCGGCGGCGGCGATCGCGGCAGGATTTTGTCCAGTCGCCCAGGGGTCAGATGGCGGTGGTTCCGTGCGGGGGCCAGCTAGTTGTTGTGGTTTGGTCGGCATTAAGCCTAGTCGAGGTCGGATTTCTTTTGCACCTGTGGGAGATTATCAGAGTGGAATCGCGGTTATTGGGCCATTGGCAAGAACGGTGAGAGATGCGGCGGCTTTGTTAGATGTGCTTTCAGGTTATACAACGGGCGACCCCTATTGGTTGCCTGACCCAGAAACCTCTTTTTTAGAATCCGTGAATCAGTCCTTACCCAGTTTAAAAATTGCCTTTGCCTATAGTGTGCCTCCTTTTAGTGATGCCGATGCGGTTTGCAAGGAAGGTGTAAACACGACGATCAAACGTTTGGAATCCTTGGGGCATCAGGTTGAACCTGCTTGTTTTGATGCCCAAGATTTAATTGAACCCTTTACGAAAATCTGGCAATCGGGCGTAATGGCGGCGGGTATTCCCTTAGAAATTCTCAGTCCCGTTAATCGTTGGTTAGGAGAACAAAACCTATCGGCGGGGGATTATCTGCAAGCTGTTCGACAAATGCAAATCATTTCTCGGCAAATCGTCGGCTTTTTTGAGAAATTTGATGTGTTAGTTTTACCTGTTTATCGTCATCAACCGATCAAAATTGGACAATGGGCTGATTTATCCCCTGCTGAGACGGTGCAAAAAATTATTGAATGGGTGGCAAACTGCCCTCCTTGCAATGCGTCAGGTTTACCCGCGATCGCCTTACCCGTCGGACAGGATCAATTGGGATTACCCATCGGCGTACAGTTAATCGGCAAACCCGCGAATGAAGCTACCCTAATTACATTAGCCGCCCAACTAGAGGCGATCAATACCGAATGGCCTAAACTTCCTGAAAAATTTAGTTAAAAAGCTGAATAGACGAGAAAAACGGGATTGGCCGGGGTCGAACCGGCGGCCTAGCGCTTAGGAGGCACTCGCTCTATCCGACTGAGCTACAACCCCAAAAATAAATCGCTTTTCATCATAGCATTGGTTTTTGTTAATTTGCAGGCGACCTCATACTTTAGCTAGATGACGATTATTTTTAGCTTAAACAGCAGAAGCTTCTCACTTAGCCAAGAGGGAAGTGACGAGATGACTAGGAGGGAGTTGACGATCATTCCCGCAATCAAGGCGGTCGGTGAGGGAAGGGACAGCAATTCTAAATTTGAAAAATCAGGAGGAATTAGCGGGGAGCAGAGGGTCAAATTGCTCAAGCATAAAATCAAGAAGGTGTTGCCAGTGAT
>JBEIFD010000395.1:0-4217 GCA_040382535.1 Merismopediaceae cyanobacterium | reverse complement strand
ATCGGTGGGCCTGGCGATCGCCGAGATGAAGATTTAATGGAATTAGGCGAAATTGCCTCTCGTGTTTTTGACCGCATTATTATCAAGGAAGATGATGATAAACGGGGTCGGGAATCGGGCAGTGCGGCTGATCTTATTCTGAAAGGGGTTATACAATCCAATTCCAGTGTTCAAACCGAAGTTATTTTAAATGAGACGGAAGCTCTAGAAACGGCTTTAACCCAAGTGGAAGCAGGGGGTTTGGTGGTGATTTTCCCTGAAAGTGTCAGCCGCGCGATCGCCCATATTCAACGTCATAATCCTGTGGATTAAAATATTTTCTCACGATCAGCCGCAAAAGCAAGACAAGCTTTTATATCCACCGCCGTTAACTCAGAAAAATCTTCCAACATTTCTGCTTCTGTCATACCACCCTCAAGATATTCTAAAATATCAGTCACCGTAATTCGCATTCCTCTAATGCAAGGTTTACCGCTTCGTTTGTCAGGGGTGAAAGCAAGGTAACTGTAAATTAGCGATGGAATGTTAAGATAATCGCGACTTTTAGGACAAATTGAGCATGAAAAATTTTGGTTTTAGTCACTGGATTAGCAAAAATCGGTCTTTATATCGGTTTGTCCTCACTATTATCAGCATTATTTTTGTTCTCTCTCTGAGTTACCTGAGCATAGGCTTATTCGCCTCTCCTCCATCGAACCAAAACTCCGATACCTTCACCCCATTAACGGAGGTTCCATCCACAGCAGAAACCGTAGAAACAGGACTATTTGCTCTGAATCTCTATAGTTTAGAAACCGCTAGTAATACCTTCTATTTAGATTTTTATCTTTGGTTTCGGTGGAAAGGAAAACTAGATCCGATCGCTAATTTAGAATTTAGTAACGCAGTAGAAGATTGGGGCGGAACTACAGTTTTTGATAAGACAGAACCTGAGAGATTACCCGATGGAAATTTGTACCAATTAATGAGGATAGAAAGACGATTTGTACAGCCTTTTAGCCTCGCTCGCTATCCCCTAGATAATCAATCTTTAAAAGTTACTATTGAGAATTCTATCTATACTCTAGATAAATTGGTATATATTCCAGATTCTAAGCAATCAGGATTTTCTAGTAACCTTTCAATTCCAGGTTGGAAAATCGATAACTACAACTTAATCAGTCTCATTCGGGAATATACCACTAATTTTGGGGATAGCCGTTTAAAAGATAAAAGTATTAAGTTTTCAGCGATACAATATAGTTTGCAAGTTTCTCGACCCCTCAACTTTTTTATCTGGAAATTACTGCTTCCTTTGGTGATTGTCCTTTGTTCTGCCTGGAGTGCTTTATTGCTGAATCCCCAATACACTGACTCTCGCATTATTCTACCGATGACGGCTCTTTTAACAACGGTTTTTCTGCAACAATCTTATTCAGCAGGATTACCCGATATTGGTTATTTAATATTATTAGATAAAATTTATGCCCTGGTCTATACCTTGATTATGACAACTATTTTAGAGGTAATTATTACGGCGGACTGGGTGGTTCAAAATAAGGTGACGGATCTAGCGAAGGTCATTCGACAGGATCGCTTGATTTTAGGGATTGAAGTGAGTGTGTTAGTTTTAGGGATTTTATTGCTTGTTTTGTTATCTTGATTCAAGACTGTGCAGATTTAAGCGGAGATCATTCAACTCCCATTTTTTGATTGTCTAACAAAAACCAAAGGGTAACGCTCGTCCCTGGATATTGGGTATCAAGACTCAAATCATTGGGACTAGTAATTTCAATTTTTCCCTGCATTTTTTCCACTAATTCCTTGGCGATCGCCAGACCTAGCCCCGTCCCTGGAATATCTCCCTCAGCTTGAATTCCCCGATAATGTCGTTCAAAAACGTGATCTTGGTCTTTTTTGGGGATACCGTAGCCCGTATCCGCAATTTCTACTCCCTGCCATTGATCCGTTTCAAAAGAAGCAATGAGTCCCATTGTCACTCGAACCTTGCCTCCTGATGGAGTATATTTCAAGGCATTATCGATTAAATTGCTAAAAATTTCCCTAAGAGCCGCCGCATTTCCGAGGATTGGGGATGGGTTATCAGAAATAATTGCATTGAGTTGAATTTGTTTTTCCTGGGCGATCGCTTCTTCACAAGATAAAATCGGCCTAAGCACCGTCGTTAAATCAACGGGACTCAAAGGAAGGCTAGAACTGGGTAATAAAAAAGTCGAAACAGTAGCCAACACATTTTCTGGTAGCGTTTCCGTTTCCCAAATTGGAACCGTAATTTCTTGATCACTCCGAGCCAAATCTCCCTCAAAGGCCTGAAGTAATTCCTGAAGATGATAACTTTCCCGCCCAATCCCTTCAATTACCGCCTGGGTCTTGTCATCTCCCCAAAACCGTTTGAGCAATAATTTACTAAACGTCCGCAAGGCCGTCAGAGGATTCCGTAATTGATGGAAAAGATCATCCAGGTGATCCCGTTCCCACTCCCGCCGCCTTTGTTGTTGTCTTAATTGGGTCAAATACCAGCTTTTTTGTTGGTCTAAAAAACAGGCGATCGCTAGGGTATGGGCAATATTTTCTAACTGAGCAACCTCTTCGGCTTGCCAGGGAGCAGATTCCCGTCCCGTTACTAATACTCCCAACATCACTTCTTGGTAAACCAACGGAAAAACCAATTGGGGATGCTCCCCCGATGAATAGGGCAGAATCTCCCCCGAATCCCAAGTTTCAACGGAATCCTGTACTGAGAGCAATAATCCAGGCAAGGTTAGGGGATTATTTTCTTTTTGTCTCGTTAGGGTGATTAAAGGTGAACTGCTATAGGAAGTTGCCTCCGACGAGGGATAAACCACAATAGGAATCAACTCAGAATCTTCTACCTCAGAATGCGATCTCGTTAAATAAACGCCACACCAATCCACCTGAAACCCCTGCTGCACAAGCCGAGACTGCGCCTGACATAAAGTGACGAATTCGGGACTAGGCAAGTTTGGCAAACATTCAGAGGAAGACATGAAAACCCTAAAATCGCGTTTTGTTAAGAAATATTAATTTTCCTGCAAGGCATAAATAGTCCCTTTGTTCAACAAAGAAGTCAATACCCCAAGGAACGAAGGTTGTTTTTTCTGTTTTTTTCTCCCTAAAAACTTCTGTGATCCCCTTGATTTTCTAAGTTAAAACGGATACAATCAGAACAAATTTTGTAACTATAATTACAGCATGTAGCTGGAACAGGAGGTAATTGGGTTGGCAAGGAAACGTAAACGCAAAAGTCGTCGCCGTCAGGAAGGACGCAAAATTCTAGAGTTAGTACCCCAATATAGCATTGAGAGTGGCGAAGACAAACCTGTTACTGCCGCTCGCAAATATATTCAGTCTGTGGGAATTCAACCTCCTGCTTTGTTAATTGTAAAACGAAATGAGCATACTACCGACCGATATTTTTGGGCTGAAAAAGGGTTATTCGGGGCCCAGTACGTCGAAGAGAATCATTTTCTTTTCCCTAGCTTAAAAGAATATCAGCCTCCTGCTCCTCCAGCAAAGACTCCTGTTGCGGCGGCAAGCGTTGCCCGATAGGTCTAGGCTTCAAGTATTTTAATCCCAAAACCCAACTTTTTCCATCTGAAGCTTAAAAATTTAGGTGGAATTTTTTATTTTTTGTCTTCTATCTTGAGTAAGATTGTCCAGGGTTTATCAGTGAGGAATTTTAGGAGAGGTAAAAATAGCGGCGTTGCTGATTTGAGATATGAATCTTCTTTTATGAGATTTTTAAAAGCTAGACTCAAACTGACTTTTGAATATGTCCAAAATTGATATTCATATCCTGATTCAGCAACGCCAAAATAGCTTTCGCCCAGAGCGATCGCGTTTTTCTTAATCGGGAAGAGGCGATCGCGGAAATGTTAAAATCTGTCTATGTTTGACAACTTATGCAAATTTCTCGCCGAAAACTTTTCCGAAGATTATGCCACCTGGTTACTTGGTCGTCCCGTTACCTTGACTAAACTGAGTCCCACGGAATTATCTTTAGAACCGATCCGTGCGGATTCTCTAATTCTGGAGCAATCGGAAGATTTAGTATTACACCTAGAATTTCAAACTGAACCCGATGAAAAAATGGGTTTTCGGATGTTAGATTATCGAGTCAGGGTTTATCGTCGTTTTCCGACTAAAACGATGCACCAGGTCGTGATTTATCTGAAACCCACTAAATCGTCCTTAGT
>JBEIFD010000394.1:0-4218 GCA_040382535.1 Merismopediaceae cyanobacterium | reverse complement strand
TTTACGGAAAAACATACATCAAACATCGTCTTTTGTACCTTCCAATGAGTGTTATTGAGCGAAAAACACGCCATTAAAGAACTTTTGAACGGGATTCAGGAGGCTCAAAGCCTTATTCTCTCGTAGCCACAAACTCATGCGTAACTAGTAATGTTACATGGTAAATCTGAACCCATTAAATCAGTCGTTTTAGATATTTTTTCTTGTCAGCAGGAAGCAAAAGTTTCTTAAGCCTCTTTGAATCAAGTTGAAATCAAGCCGTATAAAGTGCTTTCGCTTTTATTTAATCAACAGAAACTGCTTTAACATCGATCGCAGGAGCCGATTTTTCTGTGGTAGGGTCATTTTCTGTTTCCAGACTATCCGAGCCGCGAGACTTAAACTTTTCAAAAGCTAAGGAAGAAACTTCGGTGAGGAGCATGGATACCAACACAAAATCATCAATCTCACCTAAAATTGGCAGAAAATCAGGAGAAATATCAAAGGGACTGAGGAGATAAACCAATGTGCCAAGCACAATCCACCAGCGATATCGGGGATTACGGACAGCATTGCGATAAAAACCGTAGAGAGACTGGACTGGAAATTTCATAGCAGAATTTAGAAAAACTATCTGTATGACCCTATTTTCCCTAATGATGGACATTGAAGGGGGTAGGGATAACCGATAGACCCAATTTAGGAGATTTTATATTTTTTTGACTTGTCCAACGACAAAGCGTCAAACTTCGTAGTAAAATGTTCCTAGTGAAAAAAAAGACGGCGAGACGTGCCTACAAGCGTAGATTGTCAAACCGACTTCACAAAGAACTATTTTAGGAAGATAACACAGATGTCTAAAAAATTAGGATTATTGTTAGCCAGCCTGCTTCTCATCGTGACGAGCTTTTTCTTATCGGTGAGTCCCGCCTCTGCGGACACTGTCAAGGTGAAAATGGGAACCGATGCGGGGGCTTTAGGATTTGAGCCTGCAACAGTTACTGTTAAAGTGGGTGATACCGTTCAGTGGGTAAATAATAAATTAGCCCCCCATAACGCTGTTTTTGACGGTAGCAAAATGGATGGCGCGATCGCCACTAAACTTTCCCACAAAGCCCTAGTTTTCTCGCCTGGTGAATCCTTTTCAACCACCTTTACCGAAGCGGGTGAATATCCTTATTATTGCGAACCCCATCGCGGTGCTGGCATGGTCGGAAAAGTTATTGTTGAATAAATTTTATTTTCCTCATTGTGGATGATTTTCCTAACAGGTAAATACCCCAATAATTTAGCTCACGCCTGTGGGCTTTTTTAATGCCTATCTTAATTTTACTGGGAACATCCATCCCCGCGATCGCCGAAAAGCCTTTATAATGACAAAAAATCAAAACATAGTGTGGTGAGAGAAAATTTATGGCTGTTTCACTCAAACAAGCCTTAGTGGTGGGTAGTTATCTTGTTCAACAAAGATTAAAAGGCAACAAGCATTTTCCCCTAGTTTTAATGCTAGAACCCTTATTTCGTTGTAATTTAGCCTGTCAGGGCTGTGGAAAAATTCAGCACCCGACGGAAATTCTCACCCAAAACCTAACGCCAGAGCAGTGTTTTGCCGCCGTAGAAGAATGTGGTGCGCCCGTTGTCTCGATTCCTGGCGGTGAACCCCTCTTGCATCCCCAAATTGATGAAATTGTTAAGGGTTTAGTTGCCCGCAAAAAATTTGTTTATCTCTGCACCAACGCCATTCTGTTGGAAAAAAGTCTTTCCAAGTTTGAACCCTCTCCCTACTTGACTTTCAGTATTCATCTGGATGGATTAAAAGAGCATCACGACAAATGCGTTGACCGAGCAGGGGTTTTTGATAAAGCGATCCAAGCCATTAAAGCCGCTAAAGCCAAAGGATTCCGCGTTACCACCAATACCACCATTTTTGAAGGCTCTAATGCCCAGGAAATCCAAGAATTTTTTGATTTTCTGCAAACGTTGAACTTAGACGGCATGATGCTCTCTCCTGGCTACAGTTACGAGTGGGCCCCCGATCAGGAACATTTTCTGAAACGCGAACAAACTCGCGCCCTGTTTCGAGAAATTCTCACTCCTTGGAAAACTGGCAAAAAACAGTGGAGTTTTAACCATAATCCCCTTTTCCTAGATTTTTTAATGGGAGACAAGGATTACGACTGCACTCCCTGGGGAAGTCCTAGCTATAGTGTTTTAGGTTGGCAAAAACCCTGTTATCTGCTCAACGAAGGCCACTATCAGAGTTTTCAGGAGTTAATTGATAAAACCCAATGGGAAAACTACGGACATAAAAGTAAGAATCCCCAATGTGCGGATTGTATGGTGCATTGTGGCTATGAACCCACCGCCGCCTTAGATGCCCTAAAACCGCAAAATATGGCAAGAGCAATGAGTAGCTTATTGAGTGCTTAGAAATTCTCGCTTCAGCGATAGTTATCAGGGGATCTCTACCCTGGTAACTTGTTTCTGCGGAAAAATCTCCAGGAAAACGCGATCGCTTTAGTCTATGATTATCGAAGTTATTTTAAAAAATTTTTTAATTCACTTTTTATTTCAATTTCTGGTTAATCTTCAATGCACATTGCTTGGCTAGGAAAAAAAACACCTTTTTGCGGAAATGTAACCTATGGTCGAGAAGTTACCAATGCCCTGCTAGATCGGGGCTATAAAGTTAGTTTTCTTCATTTTGCCCAGGAAGATTCTCCTGACGAGAGTTGGCCAGATTATGCAGAAGTATTATTGCCTTTTTTATTTAAATCCACTATTTATACCATTCCCACTCCGAAATCTAGCAAAGTTTTAACCGAAGCACTTGAAAAACTTAAGCCTGATTTAGTTCATGCTTCCTTAACCCTTTCTCCCCTAGATTTTCGGCTTCCTGAAATTTGTGAAGACCTAAAGATTCCCCTCGTTGCCACCTTCCATCCTCCTTTTGATAGTAAATTACGTAATCTTTCCTCCAGTACCCAATTTTTAACCTACCAACTCTACGCACCATTTTTAGCTCAGTATGATAAAGTGATTGTTTTTTCCCAACTACAACGTCACTTATTGGTTAAACTGGGTGTCCCTCGCAGTCGATTAGTGATTATCCCTAATGGAGTTGATGTTGATAAATATTCTCCTGGAGAATCGCCCATTAAATCCCAATTTAAGGCTAAACGCTTATTTGTTTATTTAGGAAGAATTGCCCCTGAAAAAAATGTTGAATCCCTTTTAAAAGCTTGGCGAAACTGTGAAATGGGGCATGAATGTCAGTTATTAATTGTAGGAGATGGCCCGTTAAAACCTTCTTTGCAGATGAACTATGGCAAAGAATACGGGATTAATTGGTTAGGATTTATTGCCGACGAAACAACTCGCATTAATATTTTACGGGCGGCAGATGTTTTTATTTTACCTTCCTTGGTTGAAGGGTTATCTCTCTCGTTATTAGAAGCGATGTCCTGTGGTGCGGCTTGCTTGGCCACTGATGCGGGGGCAGATGGAGAAGTATTAGAAGGAGGGGCGGGCGCGATTTTAGGAACCCAGGGCGTAACGACTCAGTTAAAAACCTTACTACCTTTATTTCGAGATCATCCTGAAATTACGGAACTTTTAGGGAAAAAAGCGAGGGAAAGAGTTTTAGAACGTTATACTTTTCATGAAAATATTAATCGTTTAGAAAAACTTTACACAAATCTATTACAGTCTTATAATAAATCTCTAGTATTAAATCATTTTTAAATTACTGAATTTTAGGAACGCCCCAATAAAATGAATCCACTTTTTACTCTATAGAATTTTTTCTTACTCTGTTTCTCAGCAGTAATCAAATGACAATTTCTCGGACAATCTGTTTAGGGTTTATCGCAGTAATTTCCGTAGGGACTTTGCTCCTTATGATGCCTTTTTCCATTACAGAAGGGCATTGGGGCAATTTTTTGGTCGCACTATTTATGTCAACTTCTGCGGTTTGTGTGACGGGTTTAGCGGTGGTTGACCCCAATACCTACTTTTCCTTTTGGGGAGAATTTATCTTGGTGCTGTTGGTGCAAATTGGCGGGCTAGGATATATGACCATGACAACTTTTTTAATGTTATTAATTGGTCGTAAATTTGATTTGCAACAACGATTTGCCATTCAAGAATCCTTCGATCGTCCTTTTTTGCAGGGAAGTCGGACTCTCGTTAAATCGATTATTGCGACAACCCTGATTTTTGAATTAACAGGCAGTTTTT
>JBEIFD010000393.1:0-4221 GCA_040382535.1 Merismopediaceae cyanobacterium | reverse complement strand
GCTGTTGCTCTTGGCATTCTTCAAAAAGGGCTAACTTGGGAAGAGCTTCTTCAACTTCGTGTTCTCTGTTAATCCCTTATCAGGTAAGGTTTTTAGCCCAACAATTAGACTGAACCAGTGCCGTGAAGTTGTAGAAGCGATTAAAACCCTATCATTGGGTGAAAAGGAAGAAATACAATCTCTTTTGGAACAGTTTTTAAGAGAAGAGCAACGCGACGAAATTTATCAAAACTATTTATTAGCCAAACAGAACGAGAAAGAAGGAAAACTAAAATTTTCCTCAGATATTGATCAACTAATGCAGTTTTTAGAAGAATAATGATAGAAATTAGTTTTGATGATTCTTTTAAGCGAGCTTTCAAAAAACGTTTTCAAGGCAACCATGAGTTAGAAAGAAAATTTCGGATAAAGCTAGAAAAATTTAAAGAAAATCCGTTTGCTCCATTCGTGATGGAATTTCTATCGATCAATTTATCTCCACTGCGATCGCGGAAAAACTCTCTGCCTTAATGACAGAGAATTACCTCAAAGAAAGAGCTAAAAGAGGTAGTCAATTAAAATATGAAGCAATTTTAGCAAAAGTTCCTGATGTAGAGCCAGAAGCGTATGACAGGCTTCCAAATGTCTAATACTGCGTCAGAAACGACTAATGAATGCGATCGCCAAAAATCAAAAATTATCTGCGGCGGCTCAACTGTACCGTTATAGTGATTTTATTGATCCCCTTGATGACTCGGAAAATTAACACAATGACAAAAAATGTTTTAAATTGGTCAACGCTTCCCCTGGGAATGGTTGTGATTCTCTTAATGGTGAATAGTGCAGAGGCTTCTCCTTTAGTAAATCAAGAATTGAATCCGCGTTCTTTTGCCGATCACGTTCTCACTCTCAATCAACAGGCTGATTATCCCAGTTTAAAAAGCTTGACGGGCTGTAGTTGCGCGGTCTGTGTTGGTTCTACTCGTCAAGATTCGACCCTTTCTTAATAAGTGTTATCGGTATTTTCACCTTTATTGTTAGTTAGAAGAATACCGATTATTTTCTGCTTTTGTGCCTGACTTCGTTAAAGGATGCGATTGAAACCTTGACCGCGTTTTGTCTGTGACCAAATCAAAATTTCTCCATTTTCACCCCCTGCGATCAGTTGCTCTCCCCTTGGATGCCAACTGAGACAGGAAAAGCCCTGGGATATACCCTTTAACGATTGGATTAATTGTTTACCCCGATGCCAGAGGTGAACCCGACCATCCTGACCCGCAGAGGCTAATAGGGTTTTTTGGGGTTGAAACGCGATCGCGGTAACTTTTTCGCTATGTCCTGTAGTCTGGCTTGACCAACCCACAAAATCATTTTGTTCCCATTGCCAAATAACAATCTCTTCCCCACTGCTGACAGCCAGAAGGGGATAACCTTTGGAGGGTACTTGACACCAAGCGAGTTGCTGTACTTTACCCAGAAATCCCTGCATTAACCAAGGAGTAGGATTGCCCCATTCATAGAGTGTTAGGGTGCTGTCTAAGTTGCCACTGGCGAGATACTTTCCGTCAAAAGACCAGGCGATCGCGACACTTGCCGAAGGAATCTCTAAAACAGTGGGTTCTGCCTCCCAATTCAATGCGTCCCATACTTGAATACCTTGATAACCTGCGATCGCCAAATAACGACCATCTCTACGCCAATCTAAGGCTAAGACAGAAGATGCTTCAAAATTACGGCTAATCACTATTTTTTGTGACGTGGCATCCCAAACATGAACCCTTTTCCTCAGACTATAGGCCAACTGATTTTGGCTCGGACTCCAAACTAGGCGATCAATCCAAATCTTTGGATACTCCAAAGTTGTCATTAATTCGGGCAAACCGTTATTAATTTTCCAAATTTGTAGTTGCCCATTTTGACCCGCTATGGCTAAGAAGTTGCCATCCTGAGAAAAAGCTAAACAATCCACTGACTGTCCTGTGCTTCCTTGATGAATAATTTCTTCAAAGGTTGTCGCAGAAAATAGGCTGACCTCTCCACCTCCCGAAGCGGCGGCCCAAAGTTTGCCATCAGGGGAATGGGCGATCGCCGTTACATAATCCGATAACTGCCCCTGCCACCGTAATTGAAAATCGATAGAGATTTTTGTTTTCATACCAAACAATCCCGAAATCCTTCTTTTAATTGCATTTCGTCTAAATTACGACCAATAAAAACCAGTTCATTTTTGCGGGTTTCTTGGGGATACCAAGGGCGATCGGCTTTACCATCAAAGAGCATATGAACCCCTTGAAAAACAAAGCGGTTCTTTTCTCCCTGAATACTGAGAATACCCTTCATCCGAAAAATGTCTGGCCCCTGATTGCGTAGGAGTTCACTAATCCAGCTATTGAGCTTTTTACCGTTTAAATCACCCGATTCAACAATGGTGACAGAAATCACGGTTTCATCATGTTGGTGGGCATCTTCACCTAAAATTTCGGGGTCAATTTCCAGGGCATGATCCAGGCTAAAGGCTTCTATTCCCAGAATTTGATCAATCTCAATATTGGCATCGTAGGTCGGATAAAGTTTAGCCATCACGTTCATGGACTGAATCTTCTGTTTCAGATTTTCCAAGGCTTGAGTTGAGACAAGATCGGTTTTGTTGAGTAAGATGACATCGGCAAAGGCGATTTGTTCTTGGACTTCTTCGGAGTCCCAATGTTGATCAATATGCTTGGAATCGACAACGGTAACGACCGAATCTAAAAAAGTCTGCGATCGCACATCTTCATCCATAAAAAAGGTCTGAATCACAGGAGCAGGATCGGCCAGTCCAGTGGTTTCGATGACTAAATGATCAAATTTATCCCGTCGTTTCATCAGATTTCCAATGATGCGAATCAAATCACCCCTGACAGTACAACAGATACAGCCGTTGTTCATTTCAAAAATTTCTTCTTCAACATCAATCACTAACTGATTGTCAATACCCACTTCTCCAAATTCGTTAATAATAACGGCAACTTTTTTGCCATGCTCATGGGTCAGGATGCGATTGAGTAGGGTCGTTTTTCCCGCTCCTAAGTAGCCCGTCAGAACGGTCACAGGAATGGGGGCTTGGCGATCGCTTAAAGTCATAGAGTCCTCTTTCAAGAATGATAATCATTCTCAAATTATAGACAAAAAATTCCTACCTGTAAATAATTAGTGGATGATTAGGTAAAATGAAGAGAAAGTAAAAAAACAGATTGTCTTAAAAAAAGGAGTAAAAAGGATGAAAGTGACGGTAGAATTCGTGATTCGTAACGAAATGGGAAATATTCTCAGCCAAAACAGCCCATTTTCAAGGTCAATAGGAACCCAAAGCTTACATGACATAGAAGGAGGTGTAGAACAGATGAAACAGAAAGTATTGCCTGAAATAGAGGCAGCCTTACTGGCGCAGGCACAAAACGAGTTCACGGAAAAAGTAAAAAAAAACTAAACTTGTGGTGTAATGGTACGAGAAAAATCTGTATAAAAACATTACACGGTCAGTTTGAGTTTGACTTACAAAAGTATCAAACGAATAAAAAAGAAGTTAACTATTTTCAATTATCGGAACAATTGCAGGAAAGGTTTGTGAGTCAGAGATTAGAGGAATTATGCGGTTATTATGCCAATCGGCTCAGTTATGAGAATTTGGCTGGATTAGTGGAACGAGTAACAGGAGAAAACTTATTGAGTAACCAGACTATTTGGAGAATAGTGAAAGGGAAAGCCGAAACCTATAGTCAGCAAATTCGACAAACTGTACAAGAATCCTTAGAATCGACCACATTTGAGCAGATTCAGATAAAGCAAAATGTAGAAATTTATAACGTAGAGGAGTCAGAAATCCTCCTATTTGACGATGGTATTCAAGTCAAAGGACAAAAGCCTGAGCGTAATTCGCGTAATCAATCTACTGCCCATACTCTAAGTCCAGATACCACCAAGGATAAGACTCCCGCCGTCATTACCGATGTAGCAATGTTGCAAACACCCAAAGGGGGATTTGAATATCTTGTTTCTCCTCTTGATACTGAGGAAGAAGAACCGATAAGTCTTGCGACAGTCGTTAGAGCGAGAATTCTCGACTTCTATCAAAAGGAATCAAAGCCGTTGAATATTGTTGCTATCACCGATGGGGCAAAAGTTATTCGCCATCGCCTCTTAGCTATCTTTGGTGTTTTACCTGTTGTGATTTTAGACTGGTATCACCTATGCCAAAAAGTG
>JBEIFD010000392.1:0-4230 GCA_040382535.1 Merismopediaceae cyanobacterium | reverse complement strand
GTTCACATCCCATTTAGGTTGGCTATACCGCTAGGGGCAATAACCCTGCACTAGTTAGAAATATATCGGAAGATTCTTCCCATAAACGAATGACTCGATAACGATGGGTTGTTTCTCCCACTTGAAAACTATCCTGATAAACCAAAGTCGATTTAGTGGGTTTCAGATAAATCACGACCTGGTGCATAGTTTTAGTCGGAAAACGACGATAAACCCTAATTCGATAATCTAACATCCGAAAACCCATATTTTCATCAGTTTCCGTCTGAAATTCTAGATGTAATATCAAATCTTCCGATTGTTCGAGAATAAGAGAGTCAGCGCGAATCGGTTCTAAAGACAATTCCGTTGGACTCAGTTTAGTCAAGGTCACAGGACGACCAAGTAACCAAGTGGCATAATCTTCGGAAAAGTTTTCGGCGAGGAATTTGGAGACATTATCAAACATAGACAAATTTTAACATTTCTGCGCTCGCTTTTCTCCATTAAGAAAAAAATTTAATGTAGCGATTTCTAAAAGCAAGATTTAAGCGATCGCCAACTTAAACTTAATTCTTCAATATAGAATCATAGAGATGATGAGCTAATGCCAATTTACTACAAGATGCGATCGCTTTTGTTTGACCTTGTTGATTCAGAATAACTGCCTGATTAGTATCTGTCCCAAAACCTGAATTTGCTTGATCAATGGGATTGGCTACAATAAAATCTAGGTTTTTTCGGTGTAACTTTTCGAGGGCGGGCGCAATAATATCTCCCGTTTGGGCGGCAAAACCAATCAGCAATTGATGGGACTGTTTTAATTGACTTAAGTTTGCCACAATATCGGGAACGGATTGTAATTCTAAATGGGAAGGTAACTCTTTTTTCGGGAGTTTATAACTAACATAATGGGCGGGTTTGACATCAGCAACGGCCGCGCACATAATGATCCAATCAACTTGGGATAAATGATTGATTAACGCTTTTTCCATTTGTTCAGCGTTAATAATAGGAATGAGTTGCAAGCGTTCAGAAGGTATTATTTTTTCCGTTAAAGGAGCATGAACCAATGTCACCGACGCACCGCGATCTAAGGCCGCTTGGGTGAGGGCTAGTCCCATTTTTCCTGTGGAAGGATTGCCGATAAATCTCACAGGATCGAGATATTCCCTTGTTCCTCCTGCACTGATGAGGAGTTTTTTACCGACTAAATCCTGTTTCCCCTGGGTTAACAATAACGATTCTAGGGTACTCAAAATCGCTTCAGGCTCCGCCATTCTGCCATTGCCGACGCGATCGCAAGCGAGTAAACCCACACTAGGGCCAACGGACGTATAACGGGGATCTTGAGCAATTAACTGCCAGTTACGTTGCACAGAAACCTGTTCCCACATCTCCGTATTCATCGCAGGAGCTAATAAAATGGGGCAACGGGAAGCCAGTACCGTATTCGTCAACAAATTATCAGCCAGTCCGTAGGCTAATTTTCCTAGCGTCTGGGCCGTGAGGGGTGCGATCAAAAAAACATCCGCCCATTCCCCCAATTCAATATGTAGCGGGCGAGAATGAGTCGGTTGCCAAAAATCTTGATCAGTGTAGGCGGGATGACGGCTGAGGGTAGAGACGCTCAGGGGCGTAATAAATTTTCGGGCAGATTCGGTCAGAATAACCCGAACTTCGGCTCCTGCCTGGAATAATTGGGAAATGATTGCACAAACTTTATAGGCGGCAATCCCTCCCCCTATACCGACTAAAATCCGCCGTTGCTTGAACATAGGAGATTAGGCTTCGTCGTAGGCTTCGATATCGAGCAAATAAAGGTAGGGTTCTGCTAATTCTTGGCGTTGAAAGGCGATCGCGCGCAATAAATGCCAATCCTGTAGAGCTTCAAAGGGATTGTTGTAATCATCGACTTCTAAGCGTTGGGCCAAACTTGCGACTTCTTCGGCACTCATTGCTGAAATTTCCTTGGTGGAGAGCGTTAAGGCTGTCATGATTCCTAACTCCTTTGAGGCTGTTATCTGATTATTTATCCCGTCCTTATATTACAGCGATCGGAGAAAAGAGACCAAATTTTTCTTGCTGTAAATTTTTCGTTGATTACGTCTCATGCGATCACGCAGTGCCGCTTCGCGATCGCGAAAGTCTTATCGCACCGTTTCACAACATAATCTATCAACGAATTATTTACAGGTAGAATTTTTTCCGCCTCTCCTGCTTAACTCTGCCATCCAAGCCTTAGTTCCAAAAATCCCCTGTATCAACCCCAAAATACTAAAATCTGTATCTAAACTTTCCCAATGCACGCTTAGACCCGCCCGATCAATCCAAACATCCTTGAGTTGCTCTGGGGTCGCACTACCTAAACCCTGAAGCAAATGAGGAGGTACAGAAAAAATTGAGCCATTTCGTGAGATGGATTTCAATCAAATCTTTGTCCGCATTATACTCCACAGACTTGGCACAGGGGCCAGCTTCCTCTGAGGAGATCGCGGCAAATTGGGCTTGAGCAATCTCCTCTGCTAAGGATTCTTCCGTAAACTCGAATTCCCACTGACGTTCCCAGTTAGCTACCATGAATTTCTTTCCATCTTTCTAAAAGTTCTTGTTGATGTTTCGCAATTAACTTTAATGCCGCAATTACATCTTTCGTTTTAATATTCTGATCTTTCATTAGCAATTTTGGACGCTCAGTTTCAGAACCCAAAACAATTTTTATATTGAGTTGATTTCTTGATTTTTTCGCCCCACAAAATACGTGAACATGAGCAGGAATATGGTAATCCGAAAAATATAGACAGTTAAGTTATTGATGAGATCTTCGAGAATTTTGGGCATTTCTTTTCATCATTTTAAAGTACCTATCTATTATTTTTGATATGTAATGAAGGATAATTGCGAAGAATCAGACTCTATCTATTATTAAACTTTAACCTGTCACTTGGGTTTTTGGAAGGCTAAATCCTACAAACGGGTCAATAACAGAAAAGCGATCGCGTTTAGATGATTCAAAAATAGGCGATCGCATTTTGTTGCGATGAAACGATAAACTTATAGATCAAACTTGCTAGTCCCTGGGAATGAGCGAGTAGCCATTTATGATTCTTTACTAATTTTATTTCAATGACCAATATTCGCATCGGCAACGGCTATGACATTCACCGCTTAACGGAAGGACGCGCTCTCATTTTAGGCGGTGTCAAAATTGAGCATCACTTAGGCTTGCTGGGACACAGTGATGCCGACGTGCTGACCCATGCCATTATGGATGCTCTGTTGGGAGCCTTAAGTTTAGGGGATATCGGCCATTATTTTCCGCCGACCGATCCCCAGTGGGCAGGGGCAAATAGTTTAAATTTATTGATCCAAGTTCATCAATTAATTCAAAAAAAAGGCTGGCAAATTGGCAATATCGATTCGGTGATTGTCGCAGAACAGCCCAAACTTAAACCCCATTTAGCGGCGATGAAAGAAACCCTGGGAAAAACTTTAGGGATTGATCCCGAACTCATTGGGATTAAAGCAACCACCAACGAAACGTTAGGCCCAGTGGGACGAGAAGAGGGGATCGCTTCCTATAGCGTCGTTTTACTGGTGAAATCTACATAAAATCCTATTTACTCTTGCCTAATTCCTGGGAACGACGACAGGCCACCCGTACTGCTTCGATCATGGCAGAGCGCACGCCCATTTTTTCCATTGTGGCCACTCCTGCAATGGTGGTTCCCCCAGGACTGGTGACCCGATCTTTTAATTCTCCTGGATGCAATGACGTTTCTTTTAACAATTGCGCTGTCCCTAAAACCGTTTGTAAGGCCAATTGGTAGGCGATCGCCCTGGGCAATCCTGACGCAACCCCGCCATCAGCCAAGGCTTCAATGATAATCGCTACATAGGCCGAACCCGATCCCGACAGTCCCGTAACCGCATCCATCAAAGATTCGGGAACTTCTACAATTTCACCCACCGCACTAAAAATTGTTTTCGCCAGATCCATGTGATGGTGATCGACCATTTTTCCCCCCGCGATCGCCGTCATTCCCGCCCCGACCGTTGCAGGGGTATTGGGCATCACCCGAATCACAGGATGATCAGGAAACCCAAATTCTAAGCGACTAATGGGAATTCCTGCTAATACCGAAATAACTAAGGGCTTTAATTGTCCCCCAGCTAAACCCGCCACAACCCGTTCTAGGGTCTGGGGTTTAATGGCCAACATTAAAACTTCAGAGACATTGGCCGCCTCCT
>JBEIFD010000391.1:0-4246 GCA_040382535.1 Merismopediaceae cyanobacterium | reverse complement strand
TTATTAATCTAAAAAATGATGGTTAAAGTCAGACCCTGTTCAATCAAGACTCTGATAATTGCAACATCTCTTGAAAAGCGGGTGCATAGGATAAACCTGGAGCATAAGCTTCCAAAACATTGCCCGTGCGAGAACAATTTACCAACAAATAATCACAAACAGGACAAGAGGTTTCCGTCACTTGTAACTGGACATGAAACTGTCTTTGAGCATGATTACCGCAGTTGGGACAACGAATTGCTTGTGTATTAACCATTTTTATTTCCTTATTAAATCTTTTTTAAATTAACTAATTTTTTCGGAAAAAATACTGTAAAGTTTTTAACAAATCAGATGTTTCTTTTTGATGAAATTACTCGCCTAGAATGACGACACATTTATTGGAAGATCGGTAAGTATCCATATTGACTAGATCCCAATACGGTTTTCCGTGATCCCCGTCTATATATTATGACTTACAAATCAATAGTCAATCGTTAACTTAATCTTTATTTAACTAAAAATATAAAATGAACAAGAATTTAAAATAAAATCTTTAAACCTTGATACCATCTTTTTCTAAAAACGTAGATTTTCTTTATAAAGAATTAATCTTTTGGCGTGATTCACAAAACCAGACCAGGCTTACTGCCAAATAATCTCTTGACCCTGAATCCGCGATCGCTGTAATCTCCTGCCGATGACTGATCCCCGCCCGCTAAACTGATATGATCAATCGCGTATTCCTTTAATTTTATTTTTTATGACAACCGACTGGCAAGTGGCTAAATCCTACGAAGATATTTTTTATCATAAATGGGATGGAATTGCCAAAATTACCATTAATCGTCCCCATAAACGGAATGCCTTTCGTCCTAAGACGGTTTTTGAGCTTTATGATGCTTTTTGTAATGCTCGCGAAGATCCCCGTATTGGCGTAGTCCTGTTAACGGGGGCTGGGCCGCATACCGACGGAAAATATGCTTTTTGTTCGGGCGGCGATCAATCCGTGCGGGGGGAAGGGGGTTATATCGGAGAAGATGGGGTTCCCCGTTTAAATGTCTTAGATTTACAACGGCTGATTCGTTCCATGCCAAAAGTCGTTATTGCCCTAGTAGCGGGCTATGCGATCGGCGGTGGCCATGTCCTTCATTTGGTCTGTGATCTCACGATCGCGGCGGATAATGCCATCTTTGGACAAACAGGCCCCAAGGTCGGTAGCTTTGACGGTGGATTTGGATCTAGCTATTTAGCGCGAATTGTCGGACAAAAAAAAGCCAGGGAAATCTGGTTCCTCTGCCGTCAATACAACGCAGAACAAGCTCTAGAAATGGGTTTAGTGAATACAGTCGTTCCCCTAGAACAGCTAGAAATCGAAGGCGTGCAATGGGCTAGGGAAATCCTAGAAAAAAGTCCCCTCGCCATCCGTTGCCTAAAATCAGCTTTCAATGCCGATTGTGATGGGCAGGCGGGGCTACAGGAACTTGCAGGCAATGCCACACTCTTGTATTACATGACCGAAGAAGGAAGCGAGGGAAAACAGGCCTTTTTAGAAAAACGTCCTCCCGATTTCCGACAATATCCCTGGCTCCCCTAATGGGACGAGAGCATAGAATCATTCCCTTCCACTAAGACCTCTGAGGGAACTTCTCTCATCTGGTCATCACCCTGATAAGAAAGTGACAAAGAATGCTCTAGACGAACAACCTCTTCCAAACTCTCCCACGCCGAATTAAAAGGACGAGCGGCTAAGGAACAGGCTGGCCATTCACCCTGTACTGAGACGCTTAATTGGTGGCAAATTCCTCCTCTTCGACCTTCTGTATGGTAATACCGACAATTTCGGCAAGATGATGTGGCAAAGTTGGCAGTTTTCATAAAAGTTTATTTAAATTTTTTTTGGGTGGGAGTGAGGATTTTGGACGATTAGATTTAATTTCTTCCTATCTCTCTATTTTGCATGATCACTAATTTTCTTATTTTCGGGAAATATACTTGCTGTTCAAGGGTTTTAGCGATCCCCAGTCTTTTTTTCCTTTAGGTTCTTTTAATAATCTTTTTACAAAACGAAATAATTACGGGGATCATTCATCTTTCCTGGGGAAATGACATCAGAATATCGGGCCTCACTCTTGCCCTAAGCTATTGGGGATCAAGCTAAAAGGTATTGTTCAATACAACTTTGCTAAATTCTTCTGAGTGGTTCTTAGATTATAAATTCTTCATTTTTGTATTAGAGCAACTCCAAAAGGTAGCATTGCAAAAATGGTTATTGTCTGATAAATAAACTATCCTGTGCTGAAAATAGGGCGTTTGATGGCGATCGCGTCTTTTTCGAGGGAATTAGCCTTTAAATCTGGAACAGAAGCGACCTAACCCGATGAGGAACATCTATAATTTTTGCGACGTAAAACAGACCATTTTTGCTCCCTGTTTATGAAAAAAAAGTAAAGGATTGTCAGGAGGCGAGAACAAAAGTGGTAGATTTTTAGGGCTATCTATGTTAAAAGAGAGTCAAACTTTAATCAATTTGGACGATCTAACGGATTCGTCTAGGGATTAGGGCAATAACGTGATCTTTCAACTATTTTTGACAAACGTTTAATAAATTTTGAGTTACTTGACCCATCATGGCTTTTGACAAAACGTTCTCTACAATTCGCGTTTTTTTCAATCATCAGCAAAAACCCTCAAAACGCCGAGTGGTCGGGGTCGCCTGCGGTACGGTTTTTATGGCTGTGGGTCTTGATGTCTTCTTTCTCCAGCAGTCTCTATTCAAGCACTTATTGATTCAAGAGAAAAAATCAGAGCTGCCGCCGCCGTTTGATCCATTTAATGTGCAATCTAGGGTGGATCACGATAAAAATCCCGTTGGTAGGTTAATTACGGTACACGAACGGAAAAGGATTATGGAGTTGTTGGGAGAATCTCCCCAAAAACCCTATGGTCTAGTGGTCGGGGCCATGCCCTTAGTGATTCTCCATGATACGGCGGGGGAGATTAGCAGTGAGACGCTTCATGCCCAAAAACAGTATTCTCGCGGCCCTTTGGGGGATGGGATTACAGCTTATATCCCCAGGGATGGAGAAGTGATTATTACTCGTCCTACATTTTTCACGCCCGATCGCCCCACTGCGACGGCCTACGAAAAGGGTTTAGATTTTTTGGATGAGTCCCAACGTAATCGATCGCTACGGACGATTTGGCTGACCCTCGATCCTAAAACGAGACAAACCCATCTCCGTAACGCGATCGCCGAATTAGATCCGAGTTTTGTCAAATTTACCAATCGAGCGGCTCTCTGGCTGGGTGCATCTTCTGAGCGAACCTTTGAAGCCTGGCAGTCTCAGAATCATGACTCCCTAGACGGCGCAAAAACGACGGCTATTTGGGCGATCGCAAATCTCTGTCAAAAGGTCTTAGAGGATAATCAAAAGGCGATCGCAATGGTTCCCTCCCCGAAATATGCCACTCAACTACGCCAAGCCTGTCAAAGAGTTAATCCTACGCTTCAGGCTAATCGCACCAGGGTCGGAGCGGCAGTCAATGTGGAATTGATCCAACAACGGGGTTCAGATTGTTTTACGGCGGATATTGAAGTCAGAACCTACAACAATCTGGATGGAGCAATTAAAATCCCTGCCAATCGGGCAGTTCCTCTGATGCTCTATGATGGCGAAGCCTATACGGATGGTCAATACGAAGCTCTGAAAACTTTTTATCTTAAATCGGTGTTAGCGGCGGGACGTTTTCCCCAGATGGTGACTCATTATTGGTTAGACCAGGGCTTGGGTAAGGTGATCGGTGATCATTGTGATCCCAGGGGGTTAAATCTGAGAAAGGTCTATTCCCTCATTAGTGATGCCCTAGGCCATCCCCCAGGCACAATCTACGGCATTCAACCCCAATACGGCCGCAATCCCCAAAAAGGAGATAACGTCTGGTGGTCGGAGGCAATTTTAGGCTCTATGCCGCGATCGCCAGAAGATCAGGCGAGTTTATCCGCCCCGTAAGTAACAATTCGCTCTTTGTGACACAGATCACAGGAATAATGTGATAAATCTACTTGTTTAAGGGAAAGATTTAGATAATAATTAGGTTTAGGATTCAAAAAGCGGGTGCATACATCAATACCTTTGCCAATTTAGTCCAGAGAGTAGAGAAGACTTTAACGGTAAACTTTCTTTCAAGCGAGGCTTGGCAAAAGTAGTAATCCTAAAAAATTCCGTTAAGGTTTTCCGAAAGGTTTTTTTTAATGTATCCTTTG
>JBEIFD010000390.1:0-4271 GCA_040382535.1 Merismopediaceae cyanobacterium | reverse complement strand
GTGGGAGTTAAAAGCTTTTATCCGCCGTTTTGTGCCGAAGTCGAAGATTGTAGTAGAGGCTTTGTTGAGAATGGCGGTTAAATATCTGATCTCGTCTGTTCATCTCCGCAATTATTTTGCCCACTGCTGTTATTGTACGTCTTAAATACGCAAAGGGCTGTAGTTCATCAAGTATGTAGTTAGTTGTGACAAACCGATACTTACCGACCGCATAATCAGAGAATGAAGAAGCGGCTTGATGTCGTTGATCGCTGCTATCAGCAATCGCATAAAATGCGCTGGTATCAATAAAAAGAAGTTGCATTAAGGTTTTGCGTACAAGTAACGATCATGATCCTCGGCAATGTCTGTCTTGCCACTTGGACGAGCTAGGGTTTTAAGCGATCGCCATATTTCCCATCCCTGTTCTTCGCTGATATGCAATTGAGATTGTTTCTGTTCCGTAGTTACAGCATGGCTGATGAGAGATTGATTGAGTTGAGTAATTAACAATTGCTGTTCTTCTGGTGAAAGCGTCTGTGATATTTGCACAATGGCATTGACAAGTTGTAAGTTCATGATAGGAAAGGGTGGAAAAATGAAGAGAGAAGGTCAAAATCAGAAGAAAGAAAATTAAGAACACAATCTTATGGGATCGTCACGATTTTAGCATTTTTATAGTCTTCTTGTTCTTTGTTTTTTACTCATTAAAGCGATCGCTTCTAAACTTAACCATGAGATGAGAAAGCAATTGCCCTTCTTTAACCGCTAAAACTAGATTTTTTTTATTGCTTGGCACTCCTCCTAAGCTCGCACCGTAATCACAATTTCCTTTGTGATCCACTCCGCCTCTGGATCATTCTCACAGATCATAGCACGGGTTAACGTTGGTGGATGATCCACATCATGTCGCCTTCCCATCCCGTTTAACAGTTCCCATGATAGAAATCTCGTTTTGATCATCATTAATACCCATAACTAAAACCAAGTTAAGATTAAAAGAATAATGGATTCATGATGACTTCGTTAACTAATTAATCCTTAGATAGAGACAAACTATGGCGACATTACTGGTACAAACAATCTCGACTCCGATGATGATTGATCTTCCTTGGATTGTGCCGATGACAGAGGAACAATTTTATGAATTTTGTTTAGCTAATCGAGATTTACGCATTGAACGCAATTCTAGTGGAGAAGTAATTGTTATGCCCCCTGCTTTTTCGGATACGGGTAATCGGAATTTTAATATCGCCGTACAACTGGGCAGTTGGGCTGAACGGGATGGGACGGGGCTTGGGTTTGACTCCAGTGCGAGTTTTACTTTGCCCAATGGTGCAACTCGTTCCCCTGATGCGGCTTGGATCAAATTGGCACGCTGGAACGAATTAACTGAAAAACAAAAAGCCTCTTTTGCTCCAATTTGTCCCGATTTTGTAATTGAGTTGCGTTCTAAGAGTGATACGGTAGCCAGTTTGCAAAAGAAAATGACAGAATATCTGGCTAATGGTACGATTTTGGGTTGGTTAATCGATCGCCAAAATCGTCAGGTTCATATCTATCTTCCTCATCAGGAACCCGTTATTTTGCATGATCCCAAAGTTATCATTGGCGATCCAGAATTATCAGGTTTTGAGTTGGTAATGGAAAAGATTTGGTAAGCGGCGATCGCGGAAAAATTTACAGTAAGGAATAGTTCGGCGATCGCTCATTTCGAGTTACTTCCAATCTTAAGAAAAGAATATATTGCTATTTTAGACTATCTAAATCTCTACCTGAATTTGATCTAAATGATTAATAATAATGTCTGCTTTTTGCAAATGGGACTTCGGGCCTTTTCCCCAACAAATACCGATCGCACCAGCCGCGTTAGCTTTTTTAGACATTTCCATATCTCCTTGGGAATCGCCCACCATCAGAGTGACTTCGGGCTTGACTCCCAATGCTTCACAGGCTTTAAGAAAAAAGACAGGATTCGGTTTAGTTAATCCTTGCTCGGCTCCCATTAGTAGGGATAAATAGGAAGAAAGCTGATGTTCTTTGACAAATCTTTCCACACTGGGCGTACTGGCCGCCGAAAGAATGGCTAATTTTAAGCCTGCATCAAAGAGAGTTTGAATCACATCTAAACTTCCTGCAAACATGGGAGATGAATTCATATCAGGCTGACAATACTGGTCGGCATCATTAAAACTAGAACGGGCGATCGCGAGGGATTCAAACCAACTTCTTCCTGTTTCAGCAATATAGGCCGCGGCGGCAATTTCATTTTCGTGACGACTGCCCACTGCCATTAAACCTGCTGGATCGAGTTGATTATTTTGCATCCCAAAAGCCATTAACAACGGCTCGCCAATGCCTGGAATTTGGGCATCAATCAACCGAGCGCGTTTAATTCCCAATTCCCGTAAATAAGCCTGGGAGTCTTCTAGGGTTCCATCTTTATCAAAAATAACCGCTTCAATATTCCTAAAAACGCGATCACCACAACGAATTGTAACCACAATAATCTCCTGCTTGATCTGACAAACTGAATGATAACGAAATATAAAAAATCTGTGTTCTGAACCAGTGGATAAGACACGCCACAATAGCTCTAGAACATTACCGTTTCATTCCTCAATCCAACCTACGAATTTCACATTAGTTTTCCATTCTTTTATTAGTTGATTTAACTGACAGAAAATCACTAATAACTTTTTGAATTTCTGACACTTTTTCAGTAGATGTATTGCCCCAAAAATCGGTTTTTACAAGTAAAATATTATTCTGGGAGCCTGATCTTTTATATGAATTTAGTAAAAGTCTTAAGGTGTAATTGGAGGAAAATTTACCCTTTTCCGTGCCTGTAATATTTTTTGTTAAACAAACTTCTGTAATATCAGAAAGCGGATAACATTGAGACCTTAATGACCAATTAAATATTTTCACAGTATGGTCTAATTTACGAGCATATTTATCAAAAACAAAATAATGAACAACAATCCTAGTGTATAAACTAGTGCATAATTCGCCAAGTTTCTCAATTGACCATGTACTAAAATAAAATCCTCCAAATACGAACAAAAATCCTCCAAATAGTGATAAATAATCAATCAGAGCATCAGCAAAATTCTGTGTTCGCTCTACTTCTCCTGTAGTGAATGGATCATCTAGAGATGATTGTTGTGAGTTAATAAAGCTATTAATCTGGTTTTTAATGGACTCTATTCTATTAGAATCAGTAGATCGAAAAATAGAATCAGAGAGTCTATCATTATTATCCATTAATCCAAGGTAATATTCGATATGAGTTAAAGAACCTCCTTCACTTGATTCCGTTATTTCCTCAGATTCTAGCTTTGCCTCCTTAATATCATTAAAATATTTAGGTGCTAACTGAATTAAATTAAACAGTCTTGAATCCTGTATCAAACAATTTACTTGCATAGATTTTTCCCGATGACACTCAAAAGAGATATCACTTAGGTAGCCGACATGGTAGCCGAAAGAGCCAACAAGGTAGCCGACAATGCCGAGAATGAAGAGGAGTATCCACAAAGAAAAAACTCTCATCACCGAACAAAAAAAACTCATCACCCCAAACAGCACTGCTACAAAAGACGCAGGTCTTGGGAGCAATAGACCTGGTGATCTTAATATTAATTTTAAATGGGTTCGCTCGATGATTCTGGGAAGAAGTGAAGAATTATTCCTTACGTTACTCATAGCAAAAATCCTCGGATTTTAAGTTTTAAAGAGTATTATAGGGCTTGTTGAAAAATGCTAGAGGGCGAATCTAGATGGCACACAGCGCGAAGAAGGGTTTTTTCGAGGTTGGCTTCCATATTCCTAAAAACGCGATCGCCGCAACGAATTGTAACCAAAATAATCTCCTGCTCGATATTCCAAGCCCAATCATAGCGAAATATAAAAAATATAGAAATTTGAACCGATCAAGACATCTAGCAGTAAACTGGATCGAGATACTTGTGAGGAGACATAATGTTGAAAAAGTTAAAAAAACTTTCGGTTCCTCTGCTAAGCCTACTTTTAGTGCTAGTTGGAACTAAAACAGTTTTAGCGGAAACAGTCATCGAAAAAGTTGCACGCACAGGCGTTTTAACCATCGGGGTGAACTCAGACCTGATTCCCTATTCCTATGTGAATGATAAAGGCGAACTCGACGGCTATACCATGAGCATCGTCAACTTGATTCGTCAACAACTGGAAAAAGAAGTCGGTAAACCCGTTACCCTGGATACCGTTGAAGCCAAAACCCTAGTTGAACGCATTCCCAAATTGCTGACAGG
>JBEIFD010000389.1:0-4276 GCA_040382535.1 Merismopediaceae cyanobacterium | reverse complement strand
GGTTATTGAATGGCTCAAATTCCGTGTTCAACCAGAGGTTCGAGAAAAATTTGTGGAACAGGATCAGGCGATTTGGACAAAGGCCCTCGCGACTCAATCGGGTTTTTTAGGGAAAGAAGTTTGGATTAATCCTGATATTGCCGATGAAATTATTCTCGTCATTCGTTGGCAGACCCGTGAACAGTGGAAGGCGATCGCGCCCGACCTACTAGCGAAAACCGAAGAAATTTTTAACGCAAGCATGGGAAAAGACTCCTACGAAATCATAGAAGCCAAAGAACATCACATCCGCAAATTTTTAAACAATCCGTAGGGGCGAAAGGCTTGCGCCCTTAATTTGTCCTATTCATCTTCCGCAAAAACAAAGCGATAGAGTTCACTCGGATCAGGTTCTGGACTACTTTCCGCAAATTTCACCGCTTCATCAATAATGGCTTGTACCTTTTTATCAACTTCCTTGAGTTCTTCCGAGGAAGCCAAATTGTATTCCGTCAAATAGGCCGCAAATTTTTGAATGGGATCCCGCGCTCCCCAGAATTGTTTCTCATCACTAGAACGTAACTCGTCGGGATCGGCGAGGGAATGACCGCGAAAACGGTAGGTCAAGGCTTCGATTAAAGTCGGCCCTTCTCCTGCCCTGGCACGAGCAACGGCTTCTTCAGCGACGGAATGCACTGCCAACAAATCCATCCCATCCACTTCTACCCCAACCATATTGAAAACTTCTGCTTTTTTATAAATTTCAGGCTGAGAAGTTGCCCTTTCGTGGGCCATGCCGATCGCCCACTTATTATTTTCAACCACAAACAAAATAGGGAGTTTCCAGAGAGCCGCCATATTTAGGCATTCAAAAAATTGACCATTATTGCTGGTGCCGTCCCCAAAGAAACAAGCCGTCACGGAATCTGAGGAAGCATCTCCTAGGGCATCGCGACGATACTTACTTTGGAAAGCCGCTCCCATCGCCACAGGAATTCCTTCCCCAATAAAAGCAAATCCGCCTAATAATTTATGGGGTTCGGAAAAAAGGTGCATCGATCCGCCTCTCCCCTTACTACAGCCCGTTGCTTTCCCAAATAATTCGGCCATCACTTCATTGGCGGGGACTCCTGCACTGAGCGCATGGACGTGATCCCGATAGGTACTGCAAACATAATCCTGATCCCGCCGCATTGCCCGAATAATGCCTGTGGAAACAGCCTCTTGTCCGTTGTAAAGATGGACAAAACCGAACATTTTCCCTCGGTAGTACATTTCAGCGCATTTATCTTCAAATAAGCGTCCTAAGACCATATCTTCGTAGAGTAGAAGACCCTTTTCCTTGGACATGGAAATACTCGCGGTATTGAATTCGGGCAGGATACGTTCAGCAACCATAACGTCTGTAGCTCTGTAAAAATAGATTAGGTTGTTAAGAATTATCTCAGATTTATCAGCTAACTGGATCGAGCTAAGAAAATCTTTGTTTAATTTTTTTTGGAAGCACGGGAGATATTCCCTCGCAGATTGTCAATCTTTACGTCAAAATTGCGCCAAATTAAAAATCCTGGGAAATTCACACAATAATCTTAAAATTAATGTTATAAATCTTAGATGCTACTTATCTTATTGATAGGAGTCTTGGCTCATGGGCAACTATCGGGAAATGGTTTTACCATAGTAGAGCTAAACTTCGTCTCCCTAATGCTGTTTTGAGGATATCGACTGTGCGAATCCCGCTCGATTATTATAGGATTTTAGGAATTCCTTTGCAGGTAACAGAGGAACAGATTTCCCAAGCCTATCAAGATCGATTGCTTCAGTTCCCCCGTCGTGAATACAGTGAGGTAGCGATCGCATCTCGGAATGAATTATTAGATAGAGCCTACAGTATTTTATCGGATGCAGAGCAAAGGGCGGAATATAACCAAAAATGGTGGGAAACGGCTGAAAATGAGACCCCAGAGCAAGCTGAATCTGTCCTATCGGAAGATAGTAATGAAGAAATTGATTTATCGACTGAGAATGATGACCTAGACCCCCAATCCCCCTGGATCGAAATTAGTGATCCCCAATTAATAGGAGCCTTACTAATTTTTCAAGAATTAGGGGAATACGAATTAATTGGTCAGTATGGAGAGTCTGCCCTGCGAAATTCTGAGGATCCTAGTGTATTTTTAGCCAGTCGCCAAGATTTAGTTCTAAGTATTGCTTTGGCGAATTTGGAATTAAGTCGGGAACAGTGGCAAAACCAGAATTATGAAAGGGCTTCTTTTTTTGGGGTCAAGGCTCTAGCCTGGTTGCAAGAAGAAAACCTTCATTCCACCATTCAACAGGAAGTCCGCAACGAACTTTATCGCCTACGTCCCTACCGTATTCTGGAAATGTTAACCCTGAGTCGGGCTGAAGATAGCGATCGCGACCAGGGATTACAACTTTTAAAGGAAATGATTCAGGATCGGCGGGGCATTGAAGGTCGGGGAAATGATCGGTCTGGGTTAGGAACCGATGACTTTCTTCGTTTTTTACAACAATTACGCAATCATCTCACAGTAGATGAACAACTCGCTCTGTTTGTCGAAGAGTCCGAACGTCCTTCCGTCGCCGCCAGCTATTTGGCTAGTTACGCCCTGATCGCTAAAGGTTTTTCCCAAAGAAAACCCAGCTACCTCGTCCAGTGCCAGAGTTTGTTAAATAAATTTAAAAATCGCCAAGATACTGGACTTGAAGAAGCAATTTGTGCTTTATTATTAGGACAGACCCAATTAGCTAACCAATCCCTCGAAAAAAGTCAGGATCAAAAGGCTCTTACTTTTATTCAACAGCGATCCGAAGGGTCTCCTGATCTGTTGCCTGGACTTTGTTCCTACGGAGAGAGTTGGCTACAAACTGAGATTTTTCCCCATTTTCGAGATTTAGTCGGTCAGAAAGCCTCCTTAGAAGACTACTTTTCCGATGCTGATGTCCAGATCTATTTAGAAACCCTCTCCCCTGATGCTCCCACACCCTATTTTTCCCTGCATCCCCCCACAGATTTGGAATCTCCTATGGCTAGAAATCTAGCAGAATATCAAAATACTCTGCCCGAAAATGCCTCGCCCCGAAAACGGCGTGCTGATTCTCGTCGTTCTCGCTCTGCCCGTCATGCGTCGGAATCCAATGGAAAAACAGCAACGCTGATACCTGTCGCTGAGTTAGAAGAGAACAATGTTGTTTCATCGGTAGATAATTATTGGCCTTCCAGTCCAAAATCTTTGGTTTCCCCTAGTTTCCCGCCCCTCGTGTCCGATCGCCTCGATCTAAGGAAAGAGAATTCCGCCGAACCCCGTAGAAAAAGAAAGCGTAAACGTAAAACGGTAATTAATCCTGTGCGCTTGGGAACGGTGGTTTTGTCGGGTTTGGCAATTCTGGGATTGGGAATTTTTGGAATTCAATCAATGCGATCGCCTTTGAATGCTTTGCAAGGGGAGCAATTAAAGATAGAGTTGAATCAACCTGTTCTTGAATTTCCCAATACGCCCTCTGCGACGGCCCATCTGATCCCCAAAGGAGAATTAACCAAGCAGGTGGCTTCTGGGGTAATTGAGGGCTGGTTATCGAGTAAATCTAAAGCTTTTGGTCAAGAGCATAATATTGCGGCCCTATCGGTGACTTTAGCAGAGCCGCTTTTGTCCCAATGGCAGGTGCGAGCGGCGCGGGACAAACAAAGAGGCATTTATCGTCAGTATGACCATAAGGTTGAGATTAAATCTTTGAAATTTGACCCTAATAATCCCAATCAAGCAACCATTCAAGCGAGAGTTCAGGAAGCAACGAAGTATTACAGGGACAACTCTAATGCCAAACCGACTAAATTAGAAAATGACGATTTGTTAGTGCGCTATCAACTCATTCGTCAAAATGATCAATGGCGGATTGTCGCGATCGCGGTAGAATCTTCCCGTTAGGAAGGGTGAGAAATGAGATAATTGGAGATAGACCCCTTCATCATTTGTTGATTTTGACTTCATCTGTTTTTGCTCCCTATTTTCCCCTTGCCGCGATCGCAACGACTCCCCAGGCGGCTCTGACCCTTGCTCCCCTTTGTCAAAGTATGGGCGCAACTTTATATTTACCCGAAAGTTTATCTGGGATAGACAATGTAACGTTCTATTCAGGCAATTTAAAAGATTATTTAAGTCAAATTTGGGGACAGCACAAAGCATTGATTTTTGGTTTAGCAACGGGATCTGTTGTTCGTTTAATTGCACCTTTGTTGCAGGATAAAGCCACTGATCCCGCCATCTTAGTCATTGAT
>JBEIFD010000388.1:0-4282 GCA_040382535.1 Merismopediaceae cyanobacterium | reverse complement strand
TGTTCGTGAAATGTTAAAAATGCTTCCCGAACAACCAGAGCCTATTTTATTAGCCCAGATTTTTGCCAAGCTTACTTCTCTTGGTCGTATTCATAATGTTTCTACAGCAGTCGAACCTTCGTAAATTGGCTAAGGTATTGTGAGAGTATAGCCCGTTAATAGACTATAAAGTGCTAAAAGAGGCAAAGCAAGAGTATTGTTAGCATTTTCGGCAATACCGCGTGCGACAAAGAAAAGAATCAAGGATGCAATCATCGCGCCGATGAAAGTGGGCATGGCGAGAGCAGGATTGTTTTGAATCATTCCCAATCCACCGTAGGTTCCCACTGCGGTTAGAACGAGTCCACCACCTAAAAAGGGAAGTGCTTTGGAGATAACGTTAGGCCCAATCAGGGCTTGGCCTTGGACTTCCTTCATTGCTTGACGGAAGTTACTGGTATTACTCATGGATACTCCGAATTGAATGAGGTTCTATGTTTAGATTTTATCGCGAAAAAATGATTTGGTTGCGCTAGGGGGTTGTCAACTTTCCGATAAACGCCGAACAGACTCACCCCCTAAAAGCTCATCGGTCTCCTTTAATAGCTGGGGAATAATCTTGCGATGGGGACTATTTTTTAGACACTCAGTCAAATGTAATTCGCTGACATTTTTAGCTTGTTTCCCTGGAAACCAATGACCCCCATTTCCTAATAAGTTATAACGCATTTTTCCGTAGTCCACTAAATCATAGGCTAGGGCTAAATTCCGCAACCATAAAATTGTGTGGATATTAATGTTGTTAGGTGTATCTTGATGATTCGGTAAACCAATTTGCCAAGTTTCTACCCACTCTTTGCCTAATGTATTGACTAATTCTTGTTCGAGATTTTTAATAATCGGTTCTAAAAATTGAGAACTTTGATCTAAATAATCTAAGGTTTTTAAATGTTCCTGAAAATCCGTTGGTCTAGAGGCTCCCACACTGAGGGTATGAACCTGGGGATGGGACAAACAAAAAAGATTATTAAAAACCATCGGACTCAGAGGTTGACAGAGTTTAACTAATTTTTCTGAAGGCTTATATAACTGTCCGCCTTTATCCGAAGGACTAATGATAAAAACTCCCATATCCTGCTTGGTTGCGGCTTCAATAGCTGGCCAATTGACCTGATTGATATAGTACCAGTGCAGATTAACATAATCGAATTCTCCGCTTTCAATGGTTTTGATAATAACATCGGTCGGGCCATGAGTCGAAAACCCAATAAAACGAACTTTACCTTCCTTTTGTAATTTTCTCGCTTCGTCTAAACATCCGCCTGGACGGAGACTGTAATCTAATATTTCGGGGGTATTAATCCCATGTAAACCTAAAAGATCCACATAGTCTAGATTGAGATATTCAAAAGATTGATCAAAATTTTCTCGAAATTTCTGAGGATTTTCTGTCGGGGAAACTTTGGTTTGTACAATTAATTTTTCTCTGTTGAATCGGGGTAAAATTTTCCCTAATTGCATCTCAGAAGTGCCATAACCCCGTGCAGTTTCAATATGATTAATTCCTAATGCTAAGGCTTTTTCAATGGTGGCTTCTAGATTCTGTTGATTGTCGGTGGGAATTTTATCTTCGGTGGTATCTTGCCACTGATATTGATAGCGCATCCCGCCACAGGAAAAAACGGGCATTGCAAGTTCTGTACGGCCAAAACGTCGATATTCCATAGATTTAATGAAACTATTTTTAATCTATTTTTTAATATGGCACTAAAAACTAAATTTAACCTTAAGTTAATCTTTAACGATCGCACCAAAATCGGCTAAGATCCGTGAGTGATTTCGGAGTAATCCTAGTAAATTAAGACGATTAGCACGAATTTCTAGATTTTCATCCATTACCAAAACGCTATCTTCCCCATCAAAAAAGCTGGCGACCGTTGGGGCAATTTCCCCTAGACCTTCAACAAGATACTGATAATTGCGATCGCCCTGGGCTTTTTCAGTAATCGGGACGAGGGCAATGAGAGCATCATAAAAGGCTTTTTCAGAAGATTTAACAAATAAATCAGGCTTAATCTGAGATTCGGGATTCAAGACTTGGAAATCCAGGTTGCCTTTGCTTGCCAAACGAGTTGATCGATTGATGGTTTCATAGATGCCTTCGAGTTGACCGTTATTGCGAATCTGTTGTAAAAACTGAGCGCGATCGCGGACATCGAGTAAGTTTTCTAAAGCACGAGTAGTATAGTCTGGATCATTGTCTCCTAGAACAGCATTTACTAAGTCATAATCAATCTTCAATTCATCTTCTAATAAAGTTTTAATCCGTTGAATAAAGAAATTTTTGAGGAGTTCTAAGGGAGAATTTTTGTCACTGTGGGCTGTAATAAAATCGGCTGAAATTTGAATTAATAACTCTTCTAAATTAATCCCTAAATTTGCTGACCAGGTAATATTCACAATGGCATTAGCGGCCCGTCTGAGGGCAAAGGGATCGGAGGAACCTGTGGGCAATAATCCCAGTCCAAAAATACTAACCAAAGTATCTAGGCGATCACTGATTCCCACAACTTGACCCGTTAAAGATTCAGGCAAATCATCCTCAATATTACGGGGTAAATAATGCTCAAAGATTCCATCTGCAACCGCTTTCGATTCACCACTTACCAAGGCATATTTTTGTCCCATAATTCCCTGCAATTCAGGAAATTCATAGACCATTTGGGTGACTAAATCCGCCTTACATAACATTGCCGTACTTTCGATTTCTTGGCAATTTTTTTCATCTAAATTGAGTTGTTCTGCAATTTGTTGAGCGACTTCTATAATGCGATCAACCTTATCTCGCATGGTTCCTAATTCTTCTTGGAAAGTCACTGTTTCGAGTTGCGGTAAATAACTTTCTAAGGATTGATCACAATCAGCTTGATAGAAGAATTGAGCATCAGCTAAACGGGCGCGAATTACTCTTGCATTTCCCTCGGCAATGAGTTCTGCTTTTTGAGGATCACCGTTGGCGATGGTAATAAAATTTGCGAATAAATTTTCGTCAGCTTTTTTAACAGGAAAATAACGCTGGTGCGTGACCATAACAATGGTAATCACTTCTGTAGGTAACTTGAGAAACTCCGTATCAAATTTTCCAATAACAGCAGTCGGATATTCGACTAAATTAACAACTTCTGACAGTAAATCGGGATAAATTTCGGCGGTTCCTTCTAAGGATTTAGCCGCATTTTTAACTTGTTCTGTAATGATTTGACGACGCTCTTCGGGATCAACAATAACGAATGCCGATCGCAAGCTTTCTGGATAATCTTTTGCCTGTTTAATATTGATTATTTCAGGATATAAAACCCGATGGCCCCAGGAAAGGCGATCGCTATTTAAGGTTGTGGAACCATTGACTAATTGCAGAGGTAAAATTTCTTGATCGAGTAAAGCGACTAACCAACGAATGGGACGCGGAAAACGCAAATCGCCATCCCCCCAGCGCATAAAACGCTTACCTTCTAAGCGATTAATCCAATCAAAGACTAATTCGGGCAAAATCTCTTGGGCAGGACGACCAGGCGTTTTTTTCTGTACAAAAATAAAATCTCCCTTATCCGTCGCCTCAATTACTAAGGCATTCACTTCCACGCCCTGTTTCTTAGCAAATCCGATCGCGGCGTTGGTGGGTTGACCATTCTTAAAAGCGGCCGCGGCAGGTGGCCCTTTGATAGCTTCTTCTCGGTCGGGTTGCTGACTCGGTAAGCCTTGAATTAATACGGCTAAACGGCGGGGAGTGCCGTAAACCTGAACGGATTCGGGCGTTAATAAATTGTCGGCCAAACTTTTCGGGATTCGACTCTGCCATTGGGCGATCGCGTTGGCCACAAAATCTGCGGGTAATTCTTCTGTACCGATTTCCAATAAAAAAGTCAAGTTAGACATATTCAATCCCAAACGGCGATCGCGTCAAATTAAGGTAACTAGGGCATTTTACCAAATTCGGGTGTAGCTTTTAGAAAAGTTACACAAAGGTTTGCATCTGTTGTTCTTTTTTTGAAGGTATCAGCAGCAAAATAGACTGAAATGAATATATAAATGCAGCCACTTTTAGAGAATGTAATTTTACAATGAGATAACTGTAAATTTTGCTCCACTAACTGCGATATGAGTTTTTGTCTTAATCCCCACTGCGGCACTGGTGTAGTTTGATTAAAGGCGAAAAAAGGTATGGTGTAAGGCTTAGAGGAAATGGGGAAATAATTAAAACCTAGCCATATCCTGATTTTTATTATAGTATTATTGTCATTAT
>JBEIFD010000387.1:0-4284 GCA_040382535.1 Merismopediaceae cyanobacterium | reverse complement strand
TTTAATAAGTTATTCTCAGTAATAATTCCTAATTTCTTGAATAAATTACTAATTTAATACTTTATCTTTGTTGTCTTGCTTTAACTTTTTAGAAATTTTAGCCTACTTCTGGTTCATGAATAATTCAGGTTAGACCTATATTGTATATATTCCAGAACAGAAAAATATGGAGAAAATAACCAGAACTGAGTTTATTGAAATTCATGATACCCATTGGGGAATTGAAACATTTCATAGAGCCGTAAAGCAATTATGTGGGATTTGTCGATGTATGGTTAGAGATAGCAATGCAATTAAGACTCACATATTCTGTTCACTTAATGCCTGTGTTAAATTAGAGATTATGCGCTCTAAAAAGATAATTAGTAATTGGTATGAAGTACAACGGAATTTATTCACTTCTGTTATCCGTGAGTATATTTTGATGAACTCTAACAATAATGCCATGAGCTACAATTCATAGATTATCTTTTTTGTCAATGCGTAAGTCCTATAGAATTAAAACAACTTAACTTAACCCCTTAGCAACAAAACCCAAAATTATGCGCGTCCTCCATACCATGTTACGAGTCGGTAATCTCGAAGAATCCTTAAAATTTTATTGCGAAGTCTTAGGAATGAAACTAATCCGCCAAAAAGATTATCCAAGCGGAGAATTTACCCTCGCTTTCGTCGGATATGCCGATGAATCCGAGCAAGCCGTGATCGAATTAACCTATAACTGGGGAGTCGATCGCTACGAACTAGGAAACGCCTACGGACACATTGCGATCGGGGTAGAAGATATCTATGGAACCTGCGACAAAATCAAAACGTTAGGCGGTAAAGTCACCAGAGAACCAGGCCCCATGAAACACGGTTCCACAGAAATTGCCTTTGTCGAAGATCCGAGCGGTTATAAAATCGAACTGATTCAAGTCGGTAAATAATTTAAGTCATCCGTTACCCACTGAAAAAACATTCCGCGATCGCCTAAACCCCGTTCTGAGTTTCTGGTGACTCACAGCAAAAGGGAAGGAATTGTTTAGAATATGAATCGTGACAACCTGAATAATTTCTAAACTTCCCCAATCCCTATGGCTCGAAAACCGCCCCGCTATAACCCTCCGCCCCGTTCCTACGACAGAGAAAGGGAATATGAGCCGCCCAACCCTAAATCTAAATTTAACCTCAACTACGGAACGATCGCCCTATTTGGAGGAGTTTTTGTGCTGGGGATTGGCGTAGGAATTGGTTTTACTTCAACGGCAAGTTTTAGTCCCGATAATGTCGCCTCACGGGAAGTGATTGACCGCAGTGCGCCCAATGCCGAACTCTGTGTTCAATTTGGGTCGAGTGCGATCGTTACCGATATGCGAGTTTTTGTCACCCTCAATCCCTTTAATGTTTTTGTCACTCAACCGATTATGCAGCCAGGGTGCGTTTTGCGCCGTAATAACTGGACAATTCTAGAGCAAAATAAACTCCTCGATGATCGCCAAGTCAATGATTGTAAAAATCGCATGAATACCTTTGGTTTTACGGGGCCATTGGAAGGCAAGCCCAAAATTGATTGTATTTATCAAAACGAAGCCGCAGGCAATTTATTTGTGAATCAACCAGGAGCCGTTGGCCCCCGTCCTGAAACCGATAAATTCTAACTTTATTGATCCGTAACTATAATTAACTAATAGGGCAAGTTTTTAAATTAGGGGATATCACCAGTGCAAATCAAAGAACTAAATACCGAACAATTCCGCGATCTTATTCGTGAAACTGTTGCCGAAGTTTTAGATGAATACATCGATCCAGATGAAGGAAAAACAGTTAAAGCTTCAATAATAGAAAGCTTATCAAAACAAACAGAAACGATTCCTGCCGCCGAAGCCATGCGACAAATAGGAATAAACTGGGATGAGCTATAGCACTAATTTTACACCCAAATCCATCATCGATCTGTCCAAGATTGATCCCAGTAATAAATTACGGATTGCTCGCAAAATCAAATGGCTAAAGGAAAATTTTGAACAAATTATTCCAATTCCTCTCACAGGAAATCTGATTGGTTATTTCAAATTACGCATTGGTGATTATCGAGTGATTTACAGTATAAATTACTTCTCAAAAATACTGATTATTCATCGAATTGGGCATCGAAGAGAAATTTATGATTAGAATAGTTTTGATAACTTTGGCGATCGCTTTCAGACACAGGGCAAATTTCAATAATTCAGCGTGAACGAAACCAGGGTCAAAAAAGACAACTCCATTCCCATAGGATAGAGATTGTGTCAAACTGTATAAAAATTTTGTAAACGTCCTTTTACCCTCCTGGATAACTATTATGTGTGGAATCGTCGGCTACATCGGCACGCAAAAAGCAGTGGATATTTTGGTAGATGGCTTAGAGCGTCTGGAATATCGCGGTTATGATTCGGCGGGGATTGCCACCGTTTTAGAAGGACAAATTGACTGTATTCGGGCGAAGGGAAAACTATTTAATCTGAAAGAAAAGCTAGAACGGGAAGTTAATCCGTCCCAGATTGGTATTGGCCATACACGCTGGGCAACTCACGGGAAACCCGAAGAACGCAATGCCCATCCCCACCGCGATCAAAGTGGTCGGATTGCAGTAGTACAAAATGGCATTATTGAGAATTATCAAGAGCTAAGGGAAGAATTAAAAGGAAAAGGTTATACATTTCTTTCAGAAACCGACACGGAAGTTATTCCCCACTTAATTTCGGATATATTAGCCACAACCGAGGCGGATGATTTCTTTGGCGCGTTTCTGTTGGCCATCAAAAAGGCGATCGCCCGATTAGAAGGGGCCTTTGCGATCGCGGTCATCTGTGCCGACTATCCCGATGAATTGATTGTGGCCCGTCAACAAGCTCCCTTGATTTTGGGATTTGGTCAAGGTGAATTTTTCTGCGCTTCAGATGTAACAGCCTTGGTGAATCATACTCGCACCGTTTTATCCTTAGAAAATGGCGAAATTGCTCGATTAACTCCGTTAGGCGTTGAAATTTATGATTTTGATCTAAATCGTTTACGAAAATTGCCCCGCACCCTCGATTGGAGCCACACAACCGTCGAAAAACAGGGATTCCGTCACTTCATGCTCAAGGAAATCTATGAGCAACCTGCTGTCGTTCGGGCTTGTCTGGAAACCTACCTCACCCCCAATTGGCACGCCGCCGATCAACCAGAGACTAGCCCTGTTCAGTTAGGTTTAGCTCCAGAAATGGTTGAAAATCTGCAATATATCCAAATTCTCGCCTGTGGAACCAGTTGGCACGCAGGTTTAGTGGGTAAATATTTATTGGAACAATTGGCAGGAATTCCAACGGTTGTGCAGTATGCCTCCGAATTTCGTTATGCACCCACTCCCCTGATTCCCCATACCTTGACCATTGGTGTAACCCAATCAGGTGAAACCGCCGATACCCTAGCGGCTCTGGAAATGGAAAAGCAACGCCGCATAGGATTGGATGACCGTTACGCGCCCCATATTCTAGGAATTACCAATCGTCCTGAAAGCACCCTGGCTCAGATGGTGGATCAGATTATTAATACCCATGCAGGGATCGAAATTGGGGTTGCGGCCACAAAAACGTTTATCGCTCAGTTGATGGGTTTCTATTTCCTCGCCTTAGATTTGGCCTATCGTCGTCAATCCCTTCCCTTAGAAAAATTAGAAGAAATTATTAACGGTTTACGTCAATTACCTGCTCAAATTGAGGTAATTTTAGAAAAACAAGAGAAGGCGATCGCGGAATTAGCCCATGAATTTGCCGATACCCAAGATTTTATTTTCCTCGGTCGCGGTATTAATTTTCCTATTGCCCTAGAAGGAGCCTTAAAACTCAAGGAAATTAGCTATATCCATGCCGAAGGTTATCCCGCAGGAGAAATGAAACACGGCCCCATTGCGCTACTGGATGCTAAAGTGCCTGTGGTGGCGATCGCGATGCCAGGGGAGGTTTATGAAAAAGTGTTATCCAATGCCCAGGAAGCCAAGGCCCGTGATGCTCGATTAATTGGTGTCATCCCGACGGACAGCCCTGAAACGCGATCAATTTTCGATGATTTGCTGTTGGTTCCCCAAGTAGAAGAGTTATTGTCTCCCATTGTGGCGGTGATTCCGTTGCAGTTGTTGTCCTATCACATTGCTTCTCGTCGGGGTTTAGATGTGGATCAACCGCGTAATTTAGCCAAGTCGGTGACGGTGGAATAACTCTGGAAAAGATGATCGCATAGTGACGCTTCGCGATCGCCTTTTTCTTAATCGGGAAGAGGGCG
>JBEIFD010000386.1:0-4286 GCA_040382535.1 Merismopediaceae cyanobacterium | reverse complement strand
ACCAGTTTGCGGTCTCAGAATCGCAATGTTCTAGAATTTATGACTGACGCGGTTAGAGCTAATCGTAAAGGAACCACTCCTCCTTCTTTGTTACCTCAGTAGCTGTTACACTTCCTCTGAACGATTACAATAAATCATTCATCTTATTACTGACAAATTCAGTAATTCGACTAGCATTATCATCAGAAGACTGAGAATTGTTATCTTGACGAAAGAACTGAACGTCCATACTCATTGAATCAGACGATAAGGGCATTGGCTTAATTGCTGATTGGTTGTAATCAATTGGACTTTCAATGATTTCACTAATTTGAGTTTGAGGGCTTTGGGTTTTGATTTTGACAATTTCTTGCTGTGATTTAATTACCGCTTTACCGTAGTCAGTCGCTGCTGTAGCAATCTGTTTGCCAAGAACCCCAATTTCTGTTTGTAACTCTGTAGTGTCGATGCGCATTTGAAGCAATTCTTGCTTTGTCATATCCAAGCTTCGCTTATATAAAAGAAGAGCATTGAGATAATCTTGAGCAACGTTCATTCCCTTTTGGGCTTCAGCAATTGCTTTTAAGGTGTCGGCTTTGCTTTTTTCAACAATATTTCCAAGGATGAGAGAGGGATCATATGGAATTGTGGATGGCATAATTTTTCTCCAAAAGTAGTTAATGTTGATAAGGTAAAGATTTTAGTTCTGCTTCTTCTGTGGAAAAGAGCGATCGCAATTTAGTTCACAATTCAGAAAAGCGATCACAGATTAACTCATGACATTAAGAGGAGCGGCTCTCCGCTGTTGTGTGTAATAATTCAAGCTTATAAACTGATAGAAGCCTCACACAGCAATCTTTTTACCCTTATTGTTTGTAGGCTAGTTATTGTTATAATCCTGTTTTCCAGACAGTTAAGGGAAGAGCCAAGTAGCATATGGGCTATCCCATTCCACCCGAACGAGGACGCGCAACTGGTTGAGCCTCATTAATTTGAGCGTATGTTGTTCTCAATTCACTCATTACATTTGCCGGAAGATTAAGGTCATTAATAATGTTTCCGACTTCAAGGAAAATGATTTCCCAATCTCCAGTCGGAGCACAAGCCATAAAATCAGATCGTATCCTCAGAAAAGCAGGAATTTCCGGACAGTGAAGAATCGTTTCTGCCCATAATTCAAAGGCCTCGAACGCCTTTGCATTGTCAGGATCACCATATACGCTTGGATTTGGCACCGATAGATGGTGCGCTGCGCAATATTTTGAATAGTTTGTTGTAATGTCTGTGGTTGGCGGGTCAAAAATTTGTTTTTTTACGTCATTCAAGACTTGGGCTGCGGACTGATACGTCACTGGCATAATGCTCTCCTAGTTTTCATAAATTTGAGTTACTTGCTCAAGGAGGAAACTTTACAAGCTTTGACTCTGGAGTATATTGCTTAGATTTATCTCAACACAACTAAAGTTTACCAACTTAAGAAAAAAGTCTGCAAAATTCCCCAAACCCCTACCCCGCCTAACTTCCAACCCCTCAACTCTCTCTCAAAAATCCTTAACTTGGGGAAAATTCCCAACTTTACCAACTTAAGCCCAAGCCTTGTCAAGATATCCTGATAATCTCCCCACTCTCCCAACCCCAAACTTTTAACTCATACCCAAGACCCCAAAAACAGCGAGCCACATCAAGAACGGCGATCTACATCAAGAACGGCGATCGCTATAATCTGGAATATCCCCCCTTCCCAAACTCCCCATGACCGCCAAAGAACAACGCCTACAAAACGAATCGCAGACAGATCAACCATTTCAGAAGAAGACCTTTATCAACATTATGGGATTTCTGTTTAATAAATTGTCCCGTAGAATCGGACATAGACTTAATTAAAAGAACTGTTAGAGAACCGTAACCATGCTCAAACATTATGACGTGACCATCCAAGGCGATCGCACCTTCCCAACCCTTGATAACGGCGATCGCTATAATATCGAATATCTTCCATCCCCCAACAGCTATAACCGCTAGAGAACAACTCGTCGCTTACCCCACAACTTCCCACTCCCTTAACCAGCAATGAAAAGCGTCACCTCAAGTAAATTACAAAATAACCTAGACCAACTCCTCGATGAAATCCTCAACACAGGAAAACCCCTAGAAATTGAGCGCAACGGCAAACGATTAATCATTAGTCCCGTTGAAACCGTAGATAAATTACAGAAGTTAATCTATCGTCCCCAAGCCATTATTGGCGATCCCGACGAACTTGTACAAATCAGTTGGGAACAGGAGACAAACCTTGATTTACCTTGATACTCATCTTGTTGTCTGGCTTTATGCAGGATTGACTTCTAAATTAAGCGATCGCGCCAAACATCTAATTAACGAGCATGAACTCTATATTTCACCGATAGTAAGGCTAGAATTACAATATTTATACGAAATTGGTCGGATTACTGAAAAATCAGACGACATTGTTCTAGAACTACTAAGTTCCCTTGATTTAAAGGTATGTAAAAAAGATTTTAATTTAATTATTAATCAGTCTGTCATTATTAACTGGACTCGTGATCCCTTTGATCGCTTAATTGTTAGTCACGCTTCAGTAGATAACCATATTTTGCTAACCAAAGATTATCATATTTTAAATCATTATAAAAATGCCGTATGGGATTAGTCACAATCTATGGGAAATTTATCAAGCATAACGGCGATCGCCTAATCCTAACTTTCAAGAAGAATACAGACCCCTTTTCTGCCGAACCTCTTAATTCAGACTAAACTAGACTATCACTGCAATATCATAGACTTAGTTAAGAGAATTGTTAGACAACCGTAACCATGCTCAAACATTATGACGTGACCATCCAAGGCGATCGCATCCAATGGCTAGGGGAAAAACCCAAGGCACAGACCCTCCGCGCCATCCTTATCATCGAAGAAGAACCATCTCCCTCGACCCAAACAAAACGCACAACCCCGACTCATTTGATCGGTAAAGGCAAAACATTAGGAGATATTGTCAGTCCTATCGTGGATCAAGAAGACTGGGAATGCCTAAAATGATCATCCTTGATACCCATATTTGGTTTTGGTATATCAATGAAAGCTTTGAGAAATTTCCCTTAGAATGGACAACCCAGATTCGACAAGCCGATAGCGTAGGAGTATCCCCCATTTCTTGTTATGAAATGGCCTTAGCCCATCATAAAGGTCGTTTAAAACTTGATATTCCCATCCAACAATGGCTTCTCGATGCCCTAACCCCTTCAGGTATTGAACTATTACCCTTAACCCCAGAAATCGCGCTCCGAGCCGTTAATCTCTCTTCCGTTCACAAAGATCCCTTTGACCGCATCATTATTGGTACGGCCTTGGAATATCAAGCAAAACTCGCCAGTATTGATAGCTTATTTCCCAGATATCCCGAACTCAAAAATTACCTGATGTCAGCTTAGAGGCCGACTCTCCCAACCCCAAACTTTTAACTCATACCCAAGACCACAAAAACAGCGATCTACATCAAGAACCGCGATCGCTATAATCTGGAATATCCCCCCTTCCCAAACAGCCATGACTGCCAAAGAACAACTCCTACAGGAAATCGAAACCGCCTCCGATGAAACCATTGACCAACTCCTCAACTTTTTACATCAAACCCAAGCCACCAAAACAAAACAACCCTTTTGGCAATTTATCGAAGAACTCACCGCCGATATTCCCCCAGAAATCCTAGACACCCTATCCACCGACGGAGCCGAACAACACGATCATTATCTTTATGGCACACCCAAACATTAATGATGAAACTCATCTTTGCTGATACCTTTTATTGGATCGCCTTGATTAATCCCAGGGATACTTGGCACTTCATTGCCCTAGATTATGCCCAGAAATATGCAGATGATTACCTAATAACCAGCGATGGAGTTATAGATGAAACACTCAACTATTTCGCAACAAAAGGTACTATTATGCGTCGAAAGGCTTTAGCAACTTACCTTAAAATCTGTCAAGAGCCGAATATGGAAATTATTTCTTATACCCCTCAACTCAGACAAGCTGGATTTCAACTATTTGATGAACGTCCTGATAAAGGCTATAGCCTGACAGACTGCATTTCTATGATTGTGATGAAACAAAGGAGAATTATAGAAGTATTAACCCATGACAAACACTTCACCCAAGAAAACTTTCAGATTTTATTCCAAGATTCCAATTTGAATAACCCTACTTAGGGCTTGCTGAATAAGTCTACAAAACGAACCTAGATGCCACACAATGCGAAAGATGGTGGCTTCAGATCTCAGTTT
>JBEIFD010000385.1:0-4297 GCA_040382535.1 Merismopediaceae cyanobacterium | reverse complement strand
TTCTTTGGGCTTCCACTCACTTGGTATTTTGAAGTTTTCAACAGTCGATTTTTTGGATTCTTTTTTGGGGTACATCGTTCAATGCTCTGGAAGGAGAGGCGGTGCAAGCCTTTTTACTCATTTTACACCTTTTTTTTGCACTTTTTTTCTCTCTAAATCTCCTCATCTCTTTTCTTATAAGGCTTTCAGTTTTTTTCAGCAAGCTCTATTTAAAAATGTCAAAAGTGCTACAAGATCTACTGAAGACAATTTAATTCTCATACGACTATTCCTGCACTGATTTTCTCTTGCGAGTTTTCTCCAATTTCTTCATTAACTATTTCCACCAACCCAATTTGGTCAACTATTCCCGCTATTATTTCTAAATGGTCTATATTTCTGATTTTCAGAGTAACGCTCCAATCAATCCATTAGTCTAAAGTACGGTTAAATAGACCGCCGTTAGTGACAATTCCCCGTTCATCAAGGGTGAGGGGTGTAAAATCCATTTTTGTGATGGTTCCCGTAGGGGTTACTAACTCTAATTGAAGACCAAAACTAGGCGCAACACTGGGAGTATTATCAAACAAATCGGTGCTAACGTTTGGCTGAGGCGTGGCAGTGAAGGTGGAAAGGCTAGGAATGGAAATTTGTGGTGTTTGTTTAGGAAACCTGATTAAGGTGGGAACTAATTGCAGTTGATTGACTGTTGCAGTGGCGTTGGGAAATTTAGGGACAATTAACTCCAAGGGGATGGTGGAATTGAGGTTATTGGGGGTCGTAATGCTGCTAGGAAGAAATTGAGTCGGTAGGGTTTGACTGGGAAAATTAATCGTCTGGGGGGATTGAATCAGACGATCGCCTAAATTATTGACGTTGGGAAAACTAGGAACACTGATTGTCGTCGTGGTTGTGGGGAAACTGACCGAAGTTTGAGGCCTTAGTGTTGGAGCAGATACTTGCGGAGTTATAATATTAGGGCGAGAAGTTGGAAGATTGATTTGAGGGGTCGTGACCGTTGGCCGTGCCAAATTAGGAATTTTCAGGGTTTGTGCCTGGGTAGGATAGCTTACCAATAGACTTCCCAGTACATTGACCAAGAACAGGTAAAAATATTTCATGGTGAGTATTCCTGATTAATCAATGGTTATAAATCTTGGGTTGTTAGATAGCGATGCCACATTTGACGAAAGGCCGTTTCTAGGGCATGGGTGAGACCGATACCATCTAAAAGCTGCGAGGTTTTGAGACGATCGCGGAGAGTTTGACGGAGGAGAGCCAAGTATTCAGGATGGGTCACGAACTCAACGGCCTTGGCAATATAGTCCTCTGGGGTCTGAGCAATAAAGTTTTCTAGCCCCGTATGGGCCAAAATTGAGGTACTCATGCGTTCCATCTTTTTTTGACCCGCTAGGGTGAAAGTCGGTACACCCATCCACAGAGCCTCACAGGTGGTTGTACATCCCGTATAGGGCATGGGGTCTAAGTGCAAATCTACCTGATTGTAAAGATTCAGATGATCTTGATAGGGACTATTGCGATAAACGATTAACCGTTCACGGTCAATGCCCAATTTCATAAAACTTTCGATCATCAGTTGAGGACTATAGCGGGGATCGGAACATTTCAGTAACAGTCGCGATCGCGGAACCTGTTTTAAAATTTCACTCCAAATTTTCAGGGTTTGGGAAGTGAGTTTACGGGACGCATTGAAGGAGCCAAAGGTAATAACTCCCAGTTGAGTTTGGGGCAATGGGCCAATGGGCGGGGAAGGGTTGGGGGGATCGTAACTGATATAACAACGCGGTAAACGCCAAATTTCCTCAACGGCTCTTTCCTGAGTGTTTTTGGGGTGTAGTTGAGTATCGGTAATCCAATAGTCAACGGTTGGTAAACCTGTCGTAGCGGGATAACCCAGATAGGTCGCCTGAATGGGAGCGGGTTTTATGCCAAACACCGATAAGCGATTAAAAAGCGTATGACCCGATAAATCCACTAAAATATCGATCTGGTCTTGCTGAATCTGGTTGGCCATCTCCTGATCCTCTAAATTCACCGTATCTCGCCAATGATCACAGAATTTCTTTAAGGTGTCCGTTAAATCGTCAGGCTCTTCTACCTGGGCATAGGCATAGATTTCTATTTTTTCAGGATGATGATGTTCAAAGATTGGTTTGATAAAGTAGCTTACCGAATGTCGTTTAAAATCTCCCGATACGAATCCCACCCTTAGAGGTCGCTCTCTGTCCAAAGGGTTCTGCCATTGAGTAACGCGAGGTAATCCTTTAGCGATAACCTGATTGTCATACCAAATCTCTGAAACCTGGGCCAAATCTTCAGAACGGATTTCCGTCATAGCACTCAAAATAGTTAGCAAGTGGGAATGATACCCTGGGTCTTCGGGTTTATTCTGCACGGCTTGATTGGCATAAAAGGCCGCTTCCGCTAACTGGCCCTGATAGACATAGCAAATTGCTAGGTTATGATAAGCCATAGAATTTTGCTCATCCCGCTTGAGAGCTTTTTCTAATAAGGCGATCGCCTCGGTAAATTTTCCTTGATGAATCAATAAAGCCCCTAAATTGACCATTGTTTCATCGTGGTCGGGATTAATCGCCAGAACCTTTTGGTAATAACGAATGGCTTCTGTCCGTTTTTTTTCTTTGCTGGCGACTAAAGCTAAATCAAACCAATTTTGATAGCGATTAGGTTCAAGTTCTAGGGCTAGGTGATAACAGCTTTTTGCTAGGTCATAATTCGCTTCATCATAGGCATTACCTCCCGTATGACTCAGGTAGTCGGGTAACTTTTGCAAAAATTCAATATCGTTTTCCTTGACCCAGGTTTTAGCTCGGTCTAGTTGTCCTTGGCTTTCTAGGACTTTAATCAGCCAATATTGGGCAATTTGATGGTTTGGATCTTTTTGTAAAATTTCTAATAAATAATCTTCTGCTTGAGTAAAATTTTCCTGAATTTTATTCAGATAGGCAAGACGGAATAGGGCTTTGGAGTGATGGGGATCTTGCTGTATTACCTGCTGATAATAACCGATGGCTTCAGGAATGTTTTCTTCTTGCTCGGCCAATTGCCCTAATACAAAAGCGGCCTTAATGTCTTGGGGATGCAGTTGCAGAACTTCTTGATAAAGAATTTTGGCTTCCTGTTGGTTTTCCCGTTGGCGCAATTGCTCGGCTAGTAGGGTCAGGAGTTGGGCGGCTCCCGTCGGATTTTGAGTTTGTAAGATCTTAACCCCATGATCATAGGCAGTTTTTAACCAGTCCCCCAGGCGATCGCCGAGGTGTTCATTGACCAAATCAGTAATTGTCTGAAAAGTCTTTTGCCAAGCCTCTGTTGCTACGGTGGAAAACCGTTGATTGAGTTGACGATCATAGCGATCAGTATCACTGCCAAACCAAACTTCCCTAGAGGGGCGCAGAAAAATGGTCAGTAGTAGTCGTTGTTCAGCAGTAAGGCTATCAGAGGAAGGATAGGCAGGAGCTAGGGAAGAAAATCCCTTCGTCGGATTCGCTGGGTCGGGGGTCGGCAGGGGATAGCGAAATAGTAAATCCTTGAAAGTTGTTTCCCCTGGGGCAATGCCTAAAAAGGCCGCTATTTTTCTGAGGGTGGGTTTGGGGCGAGCCAACAATTGGGAAAAATCGATCAGATAGGTTTGCGGCTGGATTCGCCAGTCAGCTTGTCCCTGGGTCAGCCACAGTTCTAAGAGAATATGACTAAAAGCCGTCTTTCCTTGGCTTAATTCCCAAGCAGTCAGGGTTAGGGGATCATGATGGAGAAAAAGATGACGGTTTTGGGGTTGGGCTAGGTATTGTTGGCTCAAATTTCCCCATTGCCGATAATCCAGCAGGAGCGTTGGGGCAGCAGCTTGGGTTAGGGCTAAATAATTATCTAAATCATTGGCACTAGTACAAACTTTGCTGGTCGTTGGGATATTGGATTCGGCCAGCAAGAACTGGCAAGCTTGATAGAGCCAAGTGCGTAGTTGAGGAGTCATTCCCCCCGTAAAAATGATCATGACTGTTGTTCCTAACCATTACTGTTTTTATCCTAAAGCTAAAGCCCCAACTTCCCCACCCAGAGAAATTAGGGCTAAAGACTTAGAAATAAGATCGGAATAGTAACTAGATGGGTTATCGTGGTCTAGTCGAGGGCCGCGGAACCACCACCTTGCCAAGCTTTGACAATACCAATGACATCACCCGTGCGAGCACCAGCAGTGTCAATAGCATTGGTCGTAGAACGCTCAACCGTAGAAGTGGTGTTGGCGACAGTTCCAGCCGAGACTGTTCCTGATGAAATT
>JBEIFD010000384.1:0-4314 GCA_040382535.1 Merismopediaceae cyanobacterium | reverse complement strand
CAAAGGATACATTAAAAAAAACCTTTCGGAAAACCTTAACGGAATTTTTTAGGATTACTACTTTTGCCAAGCCTCGCTTGAAAGAAAGTTTACCGTTAAAGTCTTCTCTACTCTCTGGACTAAATTGGCAAAGGTATTGCCCATTACCACCACTTTGCTCGGTAAATCCTGTATTTCTGAAATTCATCCCCAATTTATTGGTAATTATGTCGGGGCTTTAAGTGGGGAATATGTCCGCGATCGCGTAGAAACTGCCGATTGTATTCTGTGTTTAGGCGCGATCATGTCTGACATGAATTTAGGGGGTTATACCGCAAAACTAGATGATAATCGTTTAATTAATGCCAATTCCGAAAAAGTCAAAATCAAACATCATTTTTATCAACCGATTTATTTAGGCGATTTTCTCGATGGTTTAATTAATAAACTGAATCCCAAAGATCCCGAAAAACTTGATATTAAACCTGCCTCTGATTCTCTCAATCAAGTATTAAAATACGAACCCGAAAAAGCTCTTAGTAATCATTATTTTTATCAACGCATCAATTCCTTTATTGAAGATGATTTCATTGTTATCTCCGACACAGGAGACGCGATCGTTGCCACAATGGACATCCTCATCCACAAAAATGCCGACTTTATTGGTCAAGCCTTTTATTTATCCATTGGTTATTCCATTCCTGCTTGTTTAGGAGCCTCCTTCGCCTCTCCCCAAAGTCGTCTGATTGTCTTTGTCGGGGATGGAGCGTTTCAGATGACGGCTCAAGAGTTATCGACGATTATTCGGCATCACTTAAATCCGATTATTTTCCTGATTAATAACGATGGTTACACCATTGAACGAGTGATTCAAGATGGAGCCTATAATGATTTGCAACCTTGGAAATATCATCAATTGCCCCAAGTCTTTGGAGAAAGCTGGAGTTGTGAAGTCTTCACTGAAGCAGAATTGGAAAATGCGTTAATGACCGCAAAAACCAATACCCATTGCCTTTCCTTTATCGAAATCCATTTAGACCGATGGGACTGTTCCCAGGGACTCATCCGTTTGGGGAAAGCTTTACATAAAATGCAACAGCCTGATTGATCTCCTGAAGTTTAAAACCTGAAACTTAAGACCCTCTACCTCAGTCTATCAATAGGCATGATTGAGCAGAATTGATGATCAAAAAATTTGCGTTAATAGCGTGTGTGTTAGCCCTGGCAGCAACCTATCAGCCTCCGAGTTGGGCGGGCAAGGTCTTAGAGCGCATCAGAGAAACGGGAACCATTACGGCGGGAACTCGAAAAGATGCCGTTCCCTTTGGCTTTATCGATCAAAATGGCAAATGGGTGGGTTATTCTTTGGATATTTTAGAACTCATCCGCAAACAAACCGAAAAACAATTGGGTAAACCGATCCAATTAAAATTAGTGGAAGCAACCCCTGAAAATCGGTTTGAAAAAATCAAAAATGGCAGTATTGATATTGAATGCGCCTCTACCACTTTTACCTGGGAACGAACCAAACAAGTTGATTTTTCAGTGAGTTATTTTGCCGATGGAACTAAAATTTTAACGAATAAAAATAGTGGTTTAAATTCTTTAGAATCCTTATCGGGACGTAAGATTGGCGTAATCATGAATACGACCAACGAAAAAGCGATTAAACTCCAACAGCCTGCGGCCCAATTAGTCCCGATTCAAAATCAAACCGATGGTTTAGCTAAACTGGAAAAGGGTGAAATTGATGCCTTTGCGGGCGATGGTATTGTTTTACAAGGCATTCGCAAAAAAGCTAAAAATGCTAGTAATTTGGTCGTTGTTCCTGACTTTCCCTATCAATATGAATCCTATGCCTGTTCTTTGCCGAAAGATGACTCGGATTGGCGAAATTTAGTTAATTATAGTTTGATTCAGTTTATGGAAGGAATTGTGAGCGATCAACCTAGTTCAGTCGCAATTTATGAAAAATGGTTTGATGAAACAGGAGTTGCCCCCTATCCCAGGGATACCATTAATGATTATTTTCAGGGAATTTTGGATACTTCTGAATGGATACCCATTATCGATTATTAATGATTCTCTTTCGTTATAGCGGTGTGCAGTCGTATGAAGTATAGGCAAGGGGCTTAAGCCCCTTGTTAATTAAGCTTTTGTTATACCTCACTTGTATTAATACCGCTATAGTCCTTGGCTAAATTGGGGTTTGATACTCAAACATAAAATTTAAACAGAAAAAGGTCTGCTTTAGTGGGCTTTTTTCTTGATCATAAAGCCGATCGCGTCTAGGATTTCAGAGTCGCTTTTTAGTTCATGAAATGAAAATGCTGTAGATTACCCAACTCATTCGCGGAGTACGGTCATTAAGTAATATCCGTAGGTCAATACTCACTTGCGGGGTACGGTCATTAGGTAATATCCGTAGGTCAATGGTAAGCTAAGCATGGTACATTAAAAAAACTTTTTGGTTTGAGGCTAAGGAAAAAATCGATGAAAGCTATGATTCTAGCGGCGGGTAAAGGAACTCGTGTACGCCCAATTACCCATACGATTCCCAAACCGATGATTCCCATCCTCCAGAAACCTGTAATGGAGTTTTTGCTAGAGCTACTGCGTCAACACGGCTTTGATCAGATTATGGTGAATGTGAGTCATTTAGCGGAAGAAATTGAAAGTTATTTTCGGGATGGCCAGCGTTTTGGGGTACAAATTGCCTATTCCTTTGAAGGGAGTATTATTGACGGTGATTTGGTGGGAGCGGCGATCGGCTCGGCGGGGGGATTGCGACGTATTCAGGATTTTAATCCCTTTTTTGATGATACTTTTGTCGTTTTGTGTGGAGATGCCCTAATTGATCTTGATTTAACGGCGGCGGTCAAAATGCACCGAGAGAAAGGCGCGATCGCAACCATTGTTACCAAATCTGTTGATAAAGAATTAGTTTCCAGCTATGGGGTAGTCGTCACCGATGAAGATGGACGAATTAAAGCCTTTCAGGAAAAACCCAGTATCGAAGAAGCCCTCAGTACCCAGATTAATACAGGGATTTACATCTTTGAACCCGAAATTATTGATTATATCCCTCCTAATCAAGAATATGACTTAGGCTCTGACCTTTTCCCCCAATTGGTTGCCAAAAATGCTCCTTTCTATGCCGTGAATATGGACTTTGAATGGGTTGACATTGGAAAAGTCCCCGATTATTGGGAAGCCATTCGCGGAGTTTTGTCGCGGGAAATTAAAAATGTTTCCATTCCAGGCATTGAGGTCAAACCAGGGATTTATACAGGCATTAATGTGGCCGTTAACTGGGATAAAGTTCACATCGAAGGGCCTGTTTATATCGGTGGTATGACCCGCATTGAAGACGGTGCAACGATTATTGGCCCCAGTATGATTGGCCCTAGTTGCCACATTTGTAGTGGTGCGGTGGTGGATAACAGCGTTATTTTTGAATATTCCCGTTTAGGGGCAGGGGTTCGTCTCGTTGATAAGTTGGTTTTTGGTCGATATTGTGTCGATAAAACAGGAGCCGCGATCGATGTCCAAGCCGCCGCCCTCGATTGGTTGATCACCGATGCCAGACAAGCTCCTCCCTACGAAGAAACCGCCCAACAACAAATGCTTTCGAGCCTGTTTCAAACGGAATAGTTATTAGATTTGGGAATTTTTTTGAGAAATATCTTACCAATTCATCGAATTTAATGTTATTCGTGAACAGAAGCAGACTCTATTGGATTTCCCTATTTTTGTTAATTTGCTCTCCTGTTCTGGCAGAACCCACGATCGCAACAAAATATAATTTTTATTCGATCTATCCCCAAAAAAAACAAGATCTAGAAGCGGAAATGACGAAAAGATCCCCAATTATCTATCAGGGGAAAAAATTTAAAGGTTATACCAAATGGTATGTACAATGGCGCATTAGATGGTATGAAAAGCAGGATAGTTGTAAAATCACCCAGGTAAAAACTGCTTTAACAGTGACCTACACCCTACCGCAAATTCCCAAGGAATACAAAACGACTAGGGAAACTCGAAGCATTTTCAATAATTTCTATGCTGCCCTGTTTAAACACGAACAAAATCATCGCGATTCGGGTCTATTCGCCGCGAGGGACATTGAGAAAGCCTTATTCAATTTGGATTCCTTTCCCGATTGCCAAAAGTTGGAATTAGCGGCTAATCAAAAAGGACATCAGATCCTCCAGCAGTATGTGCAAAGGGATATTGATTACGACAAACGAACTGATCACGGAAGGTTAGAGGGGGTCATGATCAATAATTTTTTGAAATAAACTAAAAACTTAGTAGGAGACTGAAACTTGGTTT
>JBEIFD010000383.1:0-4330 GCA_040382535.1 Merismopediaceae cyanobacterium | reverse complement strand
GGACAATTGAGATGGACGACCCCTGCACGGGGAAACTGAGTTTGTTCCCAGGCATAGATTAGGGTTTGACGTAAATAAGTCCACAGTTCAGGCTCAGGAGAAGCTAAGGCTAATTCGGTTTGCCAGTTGGGATAATGACCGTAGAGTTTGATTTGATCAATGGTTTGTCCTGCATGGCAATGGCGCAATTCGGGCGGGCGATCGGCGGTTAAAATCAGGAGAGGAACTAGGCTTTCTGTAGCTTCAATGACGGCGGGATAAAAATTCGCTCCTGCTGTGCCAGAGGTACACACTAAAACAACGGGTTGCCGCGATCGCTTGGCCCGACCTAGTGCAAAAAAAGCGGCGGATCGTTCATCTAAAATAGGAATCGTTTGGATCTGGGGGTGTTGGGCAAAGGCTAGGGTGAGGGGACTAGAGCGAGATCCAGGACAAAGAACAGCCGTTACCAGCCCCAAGCGATAAAGGGTTTCTACTAAAAGAGAAGCCCAGAGTGTATTGATATTACGAAAATCCATGCTAGGGAGGAGAAGGGAGCGGAGAAGATGGAATAGGCGAGGGAATATCTGAGGGATTTGTAACAGGAGAAGGCAATTCAGACGGGGGCGGTGGTGTGATGTTGATATCGGGAGTAGCGATCGGTGCAGGTTCGGGAGTTTTATTGAACCACTGACTCACGGTATAGCCCAGAAAAATCATGGTTGCCAAGCAGAGTAAGACCCACTGCCAAAAGGGAGGCTGACGGAGCGATGATGGGGGAAGCGTTTCTTCGGGTAATTCTTCTGAACCAGGTTCAGTATCGATATCTGCTTCTGTTAGGATTCGGGGGGAGTCTTCCGAGGGAACTTCTGCTAAAATTTCTGGGTTACGGGACTTGGGAATACGGGCTTCAATCTCTATTAGGGAAAGGGGGGCAATTTCATCGGTAGAAGGGGAAACTTGATAGCGTATTAGGGCGATCGTGACGTTATCATGGCCATTTTTTTCGTTGGCTAGTTTGATTAGGCGATCGCAGGCAGTGGGAAGATCAAACTCTCCTGTCAAAATGGGTTGTAATTCCGTTTGCCAATATTGTTCAATACGGTCTAAATCCGAAAGTCCATCGGAACAGAGCAGAAATACCCCGTTTCCTTCTAGCAATACTCGCTCTATGCTGGGTTGAATCTTCTCGGAAGGCATAATGCCAAGGGCTTGAGTGAGGGAACCTGAGTGAGAAAAGTGCTGGGCATTGCGATAAAGCTCATAACCCAGCCGCACTTCCCTAGAGACTAAATCATCATCGACGGTCATCTGTTGACAACTGGTAGCCGTAATCCAATAGAGACGAGAATCTCCCACGTTGGCAAAATATAATTCGTGATGACGAGCTAGACTCATGACCAGGGTTGTTCCCATGCGATCGCGTTCGGTACGATTTTCCTGATCATTGCGATCGCAGATTACGTCATTAGTTTCCCAAATGGCTTGTTTGATCCCCTTCCCCCAATCCTGGGGTAATAGATTAGACGACTGCTCAAATAAGGGGGTAAGCCTCTGGGGTAAGTCTTCTGTTGCTAATTGGGAAGCAATTTCTCCCGCGTCTTGGCCGCCAATACCATCGCAAATAATGGTTAGGGTTTCCTGGGGTTGATTGCCTTCTTTTAATTCTCCCATCGGAGGATAACAAGCATCTTCGTTATGTTCTCGTCTTGGCCCCGTATCTGTCGCGGTCATGATTTGATACTGGCAATCATAATTTTGGGCAAGTTCGGCGATCGCTCCTTCCAATACTCTCAGCAAATAATCGGCATGGGGAATCTTACCTTTTTCTAATTTTTCTCCCAACTCTCTACAAAAAGCCGCGATCGCAGGATGGGCTGTTTTCAATAAATCTGACCAAACCGCCATCAATTCTGTAATCTTGTGGTAATGATGGGAATCAAGCGGTAACTCCAACAACTGGATATTAGGGCCATTGACGCGGGCTAAAGCAGGATCTAACAACCCCGACACCACCTTTTGCGACTGTAGAGGCCGCCACAACTGAACCATTTGCTTTAACCAAATCAATTGACGTAAAGGAGAAGCCTCTCCCCAAACATCGGCTAATTTAGGAAAAAGCTGAGGATACTGGGGTTTTCCCTGATCATCTAACGGCAACTCCCCATACTCCAACAACCAAACATCCAAATCCATCTCTGGATCGGGACTCGCTAAAAAACTATAAACTAGGGGAATATGGAGGCGCAGGGGAAATAATTTCAAGTAGGGTATGATACGAGGGGGAATTTCCTCTAATCCCAAGGGAAGTTGGGCGGGTAAAGTATCCAAAAGGATATTGGGAGATTCCAACAAATATCGCTCTTCTAATAACTCTCCTACCTGAAAAGCCCTAATCCAATCCCCCACCGCCCAAAGATAACGTTTAACCAAAGGAAAACCGCAAGCCTCACACAGAGAATTTTCTAGAGGATTGACCGATTGACAAGGGGGATGGGCGCAGTGAATGGATGACACTAAAATTTTTTCCTAATTTTTTCTTAAAAGCTTCCTCAAAACAATTCTAAGGGTTTTCAGGATAGCTGAATAATGATCCTGATTTTTTTATCTTTGCCGACTGTTCTAGACTAGAATGCAATCTCTCGAACATTTTCCTAGAACCATAATAAGCTAAAAGAAAATTAACCTCAATTTTGTGGAGCAACCTATGAGTACGAATTCCATTATCGAAAATCGTGATTACACGCTGATGATCGATAAAAGTAGCAGTATGGCGACTTCTGATACTCCCGATGGCAAAACCCGTTGGGAAATCGCCCAGGAGTCAACCGTTGCCCTTGCCAAAAAATGTGAAGAAATTGATCCTGATGGCATTACCGTCTATCTTTTTTCAGGACGGTTTAGACGATACGATAACGTGACTTCCGAGAAGGTATTCCGCATCTATACAGAAAATGAACCAATGGGACGCACGGATCTCGCCAGCGTTCTGGAAGATGGATTAGAAAACTTTTTTCAACGCAAAGCCGCTAACCAAACAAAAGCGAATGGCGAAACGTTTATTATCATTACAGACGGCGAACCGACCGATCGCAAAGCCCTCATTCGTCTGATCATTGAGGCCACTCAAAAAATTGATCGAGATGAAGAATTAGCTATTTCTCTCATTCAAGTTGGTCGAGATAAAAAAGCAACTGCTTTTCTCAAGGCCCTAGATGATCAATTACAAAATGCGGGGGCAAAATTCGATATTGTTGACACTGTGACGATTGAAGATATGCAGGGAATGTCCCTCACCGATATTTTGTTAAACGCTATCACAGATTAATGGGTGAAGAAAGGGGGGATTTGATGGTAAATCTCCCTTCACTTAAAACGCGATCACCTCTTTCCGTCAAAAAATGCGATCAGAAAAATTTCATTCAATTTGCCTAAATCAATACAGTATTATTAGCTACTTTCTTTTAAGGTAGGGCATAGGTCTTGGAATAAAACATTCCTCTTAAAGAAGATTCTTCTTTTTTATTTATGCGCTTGCTTAATCACATCAGTATTAAATCTAAATTAATTGTGATGCTCTTAGTCGTCAGTGGTTCTTCGATATTAGTCACAGCCTATGTGGGTTATCAGAGTGGAAAATCTAACTTAAATAAACGAGTTTTTGATCAATTAACCAGTGTTCGTGCTTCTAAAGCTTATCAGATTGAATCCTATTTCAAAAATATTCGCAATCATACGGAAACCTTAAGTGAAGATCCGTCAATTACTGCGGCAATGCGATCGTTTACCGATGCCTATCAAAAACTTCAAACCGAAAAAATTGCTAATCCGATTAATTCTAAAATCAATCAATATTATAATCAGGAATTTTTACCCCGTTTAATTAAATCTACAGGCGGTTCTCCTATCGTTGAATCCTATACACCGAAGGTGGCCGCTTCCCAATATCTACAATATCATTATATTGCTAATAACCCCAATCCTATCGGCAAAAAACAACAATTAAGTGACCCAAAAGATGGCAGTGATTATACGGAAGTCCATAAACGTTATCATCCTATTTTTCGTAATATTATTAAAAAGTTTGGCTACTATGATATGTTCCTCATTGACCCCAATGGAACGGTCGTTTATACCGTTTTTAAGGAAACAGATTTTGCTACCAATTTTCAAACTGGCCCCTACAAAAATAGTAATTTAGCCAAACTGAATCGACTGGTTCAAAATGCAAAGGAACGGGATTATTCTAAAATTGTGGACTTTGAAGCTTACAGTCCTTCCTACGATGCTCCTGCGGCTTTTATTGCGGCTCCGATCTATGAAAATTCTCAATTAATTGGGGTTTTAGCCT
>JBEIFD010000382.1:0-4337 GCA_040382535.1 Merismopediaceae cyanobacterium | reverse complement strand
GGTAACGGTTTATCCTTGCAACTCAAAAACTGTCATCAAAATAATTTACAAAATATTGATGTCGAGATTCCCCTCGGTCAATTAGTCTCCATTACGGGGGTTTCTGGCTCAGGCAAATCGACCCTGATTAACGAGTTACTTTATCCCGCTCTCCAACACCATTTAACCCGTCTCATTCCCTTGCCCAAAAATTTGGGAGAAATTAAGGGTCTAGAGGCGATCAATAAGGTGATTGTCATTGATCAGTCTCCCATTGGCCGCACCCCCCGTTCCAATCCTGCGACCTATACGGGCATTTTTGATTCTATTCGGGAAATTTTCACCCAAACCATCGAAGCCAAAGCTAGGGGCTATAAAGCAGGTCAATTTTCCTTTAACGTCAAGGGCGGACGCTGTGAAGCCTGTCTCGGTCAAGGAGTCAACGTCATTGAGATGAACTTTTTGCCCGATGTCTATGTGCAGTGCGATGTCTGCAAAGGAGCGAGATATAACCGTGAAACCTTACAGGTGAAATACAAAGGTTTGTCGATCGCCGATGTGCTGGGATTAACCGCCGAAGAAGCCCTTAATGTCTTTGAAAATATCCCCCGTGCCTTTACTCGTTTGCAAACTCTCGTTGATGTGGGTTTAGGCTATGTGAGATTAGGCCAACCTGCTCCCACTTTGTCTGGAGGGGAAGCGCAACGGGTGAAATTAGCCAGTGAATTATCTCGAAGGGCAACGGGAAAAACCCTGTATCTGATTGATGAACCGACAACGGGTTTATCTTTCTATGATGTCCACCATTTACTCAATATTTTGCAACGCTTGGTGGATAAGGGGAATTCAATTCTCGTCATTGAACACAATCTAGATGTGATTCGCTGTAGTGATTGGGTGATTGATCTAGGCCCCGAAGGCGGCGATCGCGGGGGAGAAATTATGGCGATCGGCACTCCTGAAACGGTGGCCCAAAATCCAAAATCCTATACGGGAAAATATCTAGCTGAAGTTTTAAAACAACATCCTGCCTAATTAGCGAGTGAAAAAATCTTGGCTTTATCAACGGAAAAAGAATAATTGCGATCGCCAAGATTACCCATTGGTCAAAGCATCTTCACATTTCTATCGTTAAAACACGACCAAAACAGATTAGGATAGATAGGCTATGGGTAAAATAGCCCTAGCTTTAATCCATTGAGTCCTTGACTCGCATATTCTTTATAGGAGGTTTAAAACTCAAGAATGACTCAAGTTGTCGTCGGTCAAAATGAACCCATTGAATCAGCCCTACGTCGCTTTAAGCGTCAAGTTGCCAAAGCAGGCATTTATACAGATTTCAAAAAGCATCAGTTCTTTGAAACTCCCCAGGAAAAGCATAAACGGAAAGAAGCAACGCGCAGAAGACAGCGTTCCCGTCGTCGTTAAACCCAACGAAATTATTGTCTTGTCAGATTAACCCTTCTCACTGTGGGAGGGGTTTGTTTTTGTCTAGATTTTTAGAAAAATAGCTCTATTTTGAAAGCGTTAGTTCTTGAAATAGGCTTTTCCATTGGTTTTGTCTCTCTTCTGGCGATTCTTTGCCCAAATTCCAGAGACTTTCATAAAAGAAAAAAGAAACCCCCGCAAATTTTTCTTCTCGAACAAAATTAACTTGTTCTTGGATTTGGCTCATGGGTAGGGGACGATTTTTCAGTCCTGATAAAATGCCGATCGCGACGGGAATCTGTTGTTTTGTGGTTTGGACTTCGGGTTTTTGCAATTCTCGCTGAAAATCGCTGAGTTGATTGCGATAGACTTGTAACACTAATTGATCAATTAATCCCTTTTTTTGCCAGCTTTGCCAATCCAATAAAAAACAATTTTTAGAAAATCGTTGGGGATTCGGGGAAACGGAGACTAAAATCTGGGGTTTAACCGCTTTGATCTGTTGGGATAACTTTGCCATATATTCCGTAATTTTCTGCGATCGCCAATCAACCCAGGCTTGCCACTCAGGATCATTAACTGCACAATCTTCGACGGGTTTTAATACCGTTGGATTCGGTGGTAACTTTCCCGAATGCTCCTCTTGATAAAGCTTGAGCGTCAGGGGATCATACCCAAAATCGGCGGGATAACCAAAGTGATCATCAAACTGGATGCCGTCAATATCGTACTGATTAACGATTTCGAGGACTAAATCCGTAATAAATTGTTGAACTTCTGGATTTAAGGGATTGAGCCAGACCCGTTCATGGGTTTTGCCTTCTAGCCAAATCGTTTCTCCATCAGGCTTTTGGGTTAACCAATCGGGGTGATTTTTTGCCAAAATTGAGTCAGCAGGAGCCATAAACCCAAATTCAAACCAGGGAATGACGGTCATTTTTTGTTGATGTCCTTGCTTTACGATTTCCTGCAATAGATCCCTGTTTTGTAAACCTTCGGTGGGATCGACCAGTTTTCCTGTGTGCAACTCGGCAATCTTACTGGGATAGAGGGTATGTCCCCAATTCCAAACGGTGGGATAAAGGGTATTAAATTTGAGCTTGGCCAGATCGGCGATCGCGTTTTCGGTGCTTTCGGCTTTGAATAATACGTCGCTGTCGATATTGGTTAACCAGACTCCTCGTATTTCCCCAAAGGTTGAGTTTTCGCTCAAGGAAGGGCGAATTGTCAGGGTCACAAATAGAACACAGATACCCAAGATGACTAAAAACAGCGATCGCTTCATTCGATTCATCTTTTTTAATACTTAATAACTGATAGCCAAGACTGCTCTTTGGCGATCGCTAAAACAACATGATACCATGATAAACATATCAAGATAATTAGTGATCCCTCCAAAAACCATGCAGACTGTTGATACCCAACCCGCACCAATTAGCACCATAGACGCACCTAAACAGGGTTTACCCGTAACGATTATTACAGGATTTTTAGGTAGTGGTAAAACGACGTTGTTAAATCATATTTTAACCAATCAAAAGGGTTTAAAAGTTGCCGTTTTAGTCAATGAATTTGGCGAAATTGGTATTGATAATAAACTAATCATTACCACAAATGAAACAATGGTAGAACTCAATAACGGTTGTGTTTGTTGTACCATTAATGATGATTTAATCCAAGCAGTTTATAATGTTTTGGAACGTCCTGAAAAAGTCGATTACCTAGTAGTAGAAACGACAGGTTTGGCCGATCCTCTGCCCGTTGCCCTCACCTTTTTAGGCACAGAATTGCGGGACATGACGCGCTTAGATTCCATTGTGACAATGGTGGATTGTGAGAATTTTAGTCTGGATTTATTTAATAGTGAAGCGGCCCAGAGTCAAATTTCCTACGGTGATATTATTGTTCTCAATAAAACCGATCTCGTCGATGAAGGCGATGTGGATGCCCTTGAAATTAGAATCCGTGATATGAAGGATTCAGCCAGAATTCTCCGTACCACAAAAGCGGAAGTTCCTCTGCCCTTGGTGCTGAGTGTGGGTTTATTTGAGTCGGATCAATATTTTAAAACCGAAGAAGTTAAAGATGAACACCATGATCATGATCACGAGCATGAATGCACTCCTGATTGCGGCCATGATCACGATCATCATCATCACCACCACGATCATTCTCACCACTTAGAAAATGATGGTTTTACCTCTATTTCCTTTGAGAGTGATAAACCTTTTTCGATTCGTAAATTCCAACATTTCCTCGACAATCAATTACCTAGTAATGTTTTTCGAGCCAAGGGAATTCTTTGGTTTAAGGAAAGTCCGAAACGTCATATTTTTCACCTAAGTGGTAAACGGTTTAGTTTGGAAGATAGTGAATGGAAGGATGAACCGAAAAATCAGTTGGTTTTGATTGGACAAAATCTGGATCATGCAGGTTTACGGGAACAAATCGAAAGTTGTCTGAATGCGCCTGTTGCTACTCGTGGTAAAGGTTTTGGTCGTTAGAGATTAATATTATTATTCCCCGCGATGTGGCACATTCTGCCTATTGTCGGGGTGTATTTTTGTGGTTGCGATCGCAAAAAAAAATTTGCTTTGAATGATTTTCTGATTGACTTTCAGTATGTAACTATGTGATATCTCTAATTGCCAATTAAATTACGCATAAATTTTGAAAAATAACTCTCATAATTTAAAATGAATGACGAATTACTAGAACAAAATAAAAAATTTCGTTCAATTCTCGATATGAGTAATATTGAAGCAAGAGATTTTTTACTTAAAGGAGATAGCTATTGCAATTTAGATTTGCCGATTTATATAAAATTTGATAATTTATTAATGAATGTACATAAATATCTTGAAAATAAAAGAATAAATTCATGTTATTCCAATATAAAGCCGCGAGAGATAGAGAATCTTAATCATGTG
>JBEIFD010000381.1:0-4341 GCA_040382535.1 Merismopediaceae cyanobacterium | reverse complement strand
ATCAGATTTTTTATCCGATTTAAAACAAAAAGCGGCATCCGTATTAACTCAGTCTAAATTTCCTAATAAACGAGATGAAGAGTGGCAGTTTACCGATGTTTCGGATTTACTGAAAGTCGATTTTAAAGTTGCTAAATAAACAACTCTAACGACCGATATTTTAAATCAGTTCGTTTTAGAAGAGGCAAAAAATAGCCGTCTTGTTTTTGTGAATGGCATTTATTCTGCCGAATTGTCCAATACAACCGCTTTATTAGATCGCATTTATGTTGGAAATTTAAGCAATTTATCGGATGCAAAGAAGACAAAATTAGCCACTTATCTAGGGCAACAGGAAGGTTCAAACGAATTTTTTACTGCTTTGAATACGGCGGGACTAGATGATGTCGCGATCGCCTGGGTAGGTTCTGATGTAACGGTTGAAACTCCCATTCATCTACTATTTTTATCGGTGGTAGATTCGGTTCCTAGTTTAATCCAAACCAGGGTTTTGGTGATTGCGGAACCTAATTCTACTTTTTCTTTAGTTGAATCCTACGGGGCTGTGACAACGAATTGCACCGATCGCCCCCAACAAAAACCCTATCTCAGTAATGTTGTTACCGAAATTTATCTAGCAGAGAATTCTCAAGTTAATCACATCCGCAATCAACGGGAATCAGGGGATAGTTTTCATATTGCAAAAACTGCCGTTTCCCAAGCAAAGAATAGCCATTATACAAATTATGACTTTAACTTGGGTGCGAAACTTTGCCGTCATAATTTAGAAATTTACCAACAAGGTGAACAAACGGAAACCAATCTTAATGGGTTAACCATTATTGCAGGAAGACAGGTTTCTGATACCCATAGTGCGATTTATTTACATCATCCTCACGGGAAAACGAATCAACTTCATAAGTGTATTGTGGATGAATATTCCCACGCTATTTTTAGCGGAAAAGTCTTCGTTCCCAAGGCCGCTCAAATGACTAATGCTTCACAATTGAATCGTAATTTAGTACTTTCCTCCAAGGCAAGAATTAATACCAAACCCGAATTACAAATTACAGCCGATAACGTGAAATGTTCTCACGGTGCAACGGTCAGTCAATTAGAAGCCGATGAAGTCTTTTATCTGCGTAGTCGGGGATTAAATGATTATGATGCTCGTCATTTATTACTGGATGCTTTTGCGGGGGAAATTTTAGATAAGGTTTCTTTAAAATCTTTACAACAACGCTTGCGTCAATGTATTTGTTGTCGGACGATTTAGTTTTTATTAGGGAGAATTTTACAAACATTAATTATTCACTATCCATTATTTACTAATCCTATGGTTATTACCCAAGAAAGAACCCTCGCCGCTAGAGTTCGTGCCGATTTTCCCATTCTTGATCAAGAAGTTAATGGAAATCCTTTAATTTATTTAGATAACGCCGCAACCTCCCAAAAACCCTTAGCCGTCCTTAATAGTTTACTAAATTACTATCAAAAAGATAACGCCAATGTTCACCGAGGAGCGCATACCCTCAGCACCAGAGCAACGGAAGCCTATGAAGGAGCTAGAGATAAAGTCGCTCAATTTATTAATGCGCGATCGCGTCAAGAAATTGTTTATACCCGCAACGCAACAGAAGCGATTAATTTAGTGGCCTATAGTTGGGGTTTAAATTTTCTCAAAGAAGGCGATGAAATTATTACCTCTGTGATGGAACATCATAGTAATTTAGTTCCCTGGCGCATGATTGCCGAGAAAACGGGAGCTATTATTAAATATGTTGAGCTAGATGAAAATGAAGGATTTAATTTAGCACAATTTAAAACCCTTTTATCCGAGAAAACTAAATTAGTGACCGTTGTTCATATTTCTAACACCTTGGGTTGTATTAATCCTATTAAAGAAATTACCAAACTAGCTCACCAAGTTGGTGCGAAAGTGTTAATTGATGCTTGCCAAAGTGCGCCCCATTATCCCCTCGATGTTCAGGCGATCGATTGTGATTGGTTAGTTGCCAGTGGTCATAAAATGTGTGCGCCCACAGGAATTGGTTTTCTCTACGGAAAAGAAGCTTTATTAGAAGAAATGCCGCCTTTTTTTGGGGGAGGTGAAATGATCTCTGAAGTCTGTTTGGATCATTTTACGGTTGGAGAATTACCCCATAAATTTGAAGCAGGAACTCCCGCCATTGGAGAAGCGATCGCGCTCGGTGTGGCAGTGGATTATTTAACTAACTTGGGAATGGATAATATTCATGCCTATGAGATGGAATTAACCGCCCATTTATTTAAGCAATTAATAGAAATTCCCCAATTGAAAATCTATGGGCCAAAGCCTGATAAAAAAGGTCAAGGTCGGGCTGCCTTAGCTTCTTTTAACGTGGAAGGAATTCATGCCAGTGATTTATCAACTTTATTAGATCATGATGGGATCGCCATCCGTTCGGGGCATCATTGCACCCAACCGTTGCATCGTCTTTTTAATGCGTCAGGCAGTGCGAGAGCGAGTTTATCTTTTTATAATACCCACGCAGAAATTGATCGGTTTATTGAGGTATTAATACAAACGATTGACTTTTTTAATGGCATTGCTGACTAATATTTATTCGGGTTATTTTAAAAATATTTAATTTGCCAATAAAATGGGGAATATTCAACAACAACCCAAGATTATTATTATCGGTGGTGGTGCGGCAGGATTTTTTGCGGCAATTACGGCGGCGATGACCCATTCCCATGCTTCAATTACTCTACTAGAGGCAGGACGAGAATTCCTCACAAAAGTACGCATCTCTGGCGGAGGACGGTGTAATGTCACCCATCACTGCTTTGAACCGTCCCAATTAGTGCAATATTATCCGAGGGGTGGAAAAGCTTTACGGGGAGCATTCAGTCGTTTTCAGCCCAAAGATACGATCGCTTGGTTTAAATCCCGTGATGTTACCTTAAAAACCGAAGCCGATGGACGAATGTTTCCTATTACCGACGATTCTGCCACGATCGCCAATTGTTTATTAGAAACCGCTAAAGAATACGGCGTTAATTTACGTCCAAACAGTCCCGTTAAATCCCTCCAAAAAATAGAAAATCAGTTTTGGGTCGAACTAAAAAATGGAGAAATATTAAAAAGCGATCGCGTCTTAATTGCAACGGGCAGTAATCCAATGGGCTATCGTTGGGCCAAAGAATTAGGGCATCAAGTCCAAGAGCCTGTACCGTCTTTATTTACCTTTAATATTAAAGATGTTCGTTTAACAGATTTAGCGGGAATTGCAGTTGAAAATGTCCGCGTGAGTTTAGTCAGTTCTGATCAAAAAAAATTAGAACAAACAGGGCCATTATTAATTACCCATTGGGGCGTGAGTGGCCCAGCAATCCTGAAATTATCGGCTTGGGGAGCGAGATTATTGCATGATCAAAACTATCAAATGCCCTTAATCATTAATTGGTTGCCGAATTACAATCGAGAAACCCTACAAGCAATTTTATTAGAAACAAAACAATCCCAACCCCGTAAACAAATCTTGAACTTTTCTCCTGTGGAAATTCCCAAAAGATTGTGGCAAAGCTTAGTAACATTCATTGGTCTTGATTCCAAAATCGTTTGGGCAGATTTATCCAAAAAAGCTTTAAATAATCTTTTAATAGAATTACTCCAAGGGGAATATTTAATTAAGGGCAAAGGAATTTTTAAAGAAGAATTTGTAACCTGTGGCGGGGTTAATTTAAGTGAGATAAACTTTAAGACAATGGAAAGCAAAAAATGCCCTGGTTTATTTTTTGCAGGAGAGGTTTTAGATATTGACGGCGTGACGGGGGGCTTTAATTTTCAGAGTGCATGGACAACAGGTTGGTTAGCAGGACAGGCAATAGGAATCTGAATTTTCCTATTATTCCTTGAGCGATCGCTTCGTCTATCTCCATCAAATAAAAATCAAAAATTATTTCTTCTTGCGCCGTGAAGACTTAGTTGAAGTCCAAACTCCAAATCCCTTATTTTTATTGCTTGGAGTCTTAGATTTCTTGGTAGTTGATGTCGTTGGCAAAAGTGACTTCTTATCGAGTTGGGCATTGTAAATCTCTTTAAACGTATTCATCCCTTCCTGACTGCTCATATCAAAACCTGCCTCTATCCCACTCAGAAAAAAGTTCTTGGCTATTCCCCCACGAGCGGGATCAAACATCCAATCTGGAAATTTATCTTTAATACTGAGCAAATAGTTATAGCGGTATTCACATGAGTGAGGGGTAGCCGAATCATTATCCATCTTCATGAAAAGGTGAGTTACAGTAGCAACAATGAGTAAACCAATTATGAATATCCCTCAACGAAATTTGATTAACTGCCTCCACAATGACTTT
>JBEIFD010000380.1:0-4356 GCA_040382535.1 Merismopediaceae cyanobacterium | reverse complement strand
TATTCACCACCACCGATTGAGTCGCTAAATTAATATTAATCGTAGCTGCCGCCCCAAAATTGGTCGCCGTTGACGCATCAATTACATTTGCCAGACCCGTTGCACCGATAACCGTTTCGATACCGACAAGTTGATCGGTTCCATTAATGCCTTTATTAACTGTTCCTGTTGGTAAAAGCGTGATAGCTTGTGTCAGGGAACTGTAGTTAGCAGTGTCGGTGTCTGTTCCGCCATCAAGTCGATCATTTCCTGTGCCACCAATCAGACTATCGTTACCGATACCACCATTGAGAGTATCGTTACCGCCTGTTCCACCGTTAAGACTATCGTTACCGCCACCACCAGAGAGCGTATTACTACCAGTATCTCCCGTAATCGTGTCGTTATTATTGGTACCGATCGCGTTGACAAAATTAACCACGCTCAAAGAAATAGAGGGAGGTGTGGCAATACCCGTTGTGACAACCACTGATTGATTGGTTAAATTAATATTGACCGTCGCCGTCGCTCCAAAATTGGTAGCTGTTGACGCATCGATCACATTTGCCTGACCCGTTGCCCCGATGATTCGTTCAATACTGATCAATTGATCCGTTCCCGCCGTACCTTTATTAACTGTTCCTGTAGGTAAAAGGGTGATCGCCTGGGTCAGAGAACTATAATCCGCCGTGTCCGAATCTGCTCCACCATTGAGCGTATCATTCCCTACACCGCCAACGAGGGTATCATTGTTCGTTCCGCCGTCTAGAGAATCATTTCCCGTCAAAACCGTCGAAATTTCGATCACGCCCCGTTGAGAAGTGGTATTCGGTAAAGCACTCCAAAGACCCGACGCGATCGCAAGACTCGTGAAATCTTCCAAGCCTGTAACACTAACAGGTTGTTGCCCCCCTAACCAGTTGCGATAGGTTGCTGTTGTGGTTTCGCCATTAATCCAAGCAAAAGATCCTTCAATGGATTGATCCGTTAAACCCAACCAAAGATTGCCCGCACCCGTAAAATTAGTGGTTAACCATTGATTTTCGGCGGCACTATTGATAGTGACCAGATTTCCCCCAACTGATACCGCATCCGCTTGAGCCGCAACCCAGGTTCCCGCAATACTAAAGAGGTAATATTTTCCTTGAAAAAAGGGAGCTTCTCCGTAGAGAGTGTCGTTCCCCGCACCGCCATTAATAACATCATTTCCCCCTAATCCATAGATGATGTCGTTTTCGGCTCCGACTCCATTGAGGGTGTCACCCGTACCGTTTCCTTTAACAATAGCCATTTTTGTTGATATTCCTTTGATGTTGAACAATAGGGCTTACTACCATTAACATGAAAGCCAGAGATTAAAATCCCTGCTGATGGAATCAGATTTTCATGAATATTAGTAGTTAGCACATTGCTGTGGATTGTACAACATAATTCTGAACACAAAGGTCACATTTTTTTCCGACGGGAGATTTGAGCCTTTTGCTCTACTGATTACAATCTTTGTAACCCTTGCTCAACAAGCCTTAAAAGTATCTTTCTACTGAAGCAAAAGAGACTTTGTCCGCTAATTTTGGATAAAAAAGATCTTACTTTTTTTTGCCTAGAAACACTTGACAATCGTCAACGTTTAGTGTACAGACAAAAAGATTTTGAATTAACAGACAATGGACATTTTTAAAAACAAGCGATATGCAATCATCTGAAATGCAACCAAATATGATCGGATTTCAACAGATCGAGAATACGATAGCTTAAGCGGATAACTGTAATAAAATTACCCAAAAAGGATACTGTTTCAAGTTGATGAAATTATAAATTTTAGTTCAAAAGCAACTGATAGGAGGCGATAGGGCGATCGCATTTAGCAAAGAAGTTGAGTGATCATCATGACGTTGTGAACTTACGGGTTTATTCGGGAAAGTTATAATTCAGAAACTAGTACGATCGCGATCGCCCTAATCTCTGAAAGAAAAGTCCTGAAAAATAGCCATAATCATCATATTGGGGAATTAATTGATGGAATATATTATTTTAGGTTTATTAATCGCCATTTTAGGACTTATCTTTTTCTTTTATCGAAAAAATCAGTCATCCTTGAAAAAATCCTCCTCTCGTTTGTATCGCACAACGTCGAGAACTAAAACCCATTCAGGAAAATCCGTTCCCAGAAAAACTCGAAAACAGTTGACGGCAATGGTGGGAGGCGATCAGAGGACAGTCGAGCGTCTTTTAAAAAATTTACGTCTGAAACACCCAGGAGAATCAGAAACCTGGTATTGGGAAAAAGCGATTTTTGATTTGGAACGCGATCGCCGTTATTAGCTAATTTTGATCTAAAATCACTATCTGAAAACCCCTTATTAATTGAGTGTTGGCATAGTTTGATTACTGTGAATAAATCCTGTTAATTGATCAAAATTTATTCCATAGGTTGTAATAGGGACTTCATAGCCCTTGAGATTAACATTGTACTGTTGAAAATTTTGGGATAAACCTTTAAATTCATTCAAATAATCGTAGGTTTTTTCACCGATCGCAATGTCAAATCCTAAAATTTTTGTCGAAGATTCTAAACGAAAAGCCGCATTAACCGTATCTCCGATCGCCGTATAGTCGGGGTGATCTTCACTGCCTGTATTCCCCACCATTGCGTAACCTGTATTAATGCCGACACCAATTTTGAGCGGAAAAGGAACGGGATAGAGATTACTCAATTTTTCTGTCATTTGATTGATCTCTTTGACCGCTTGAAAAATTCTGAGGACTTCTTCGGGAGTATTTTCCTTGCCACTATGAAACCAAATCGCCATGATCGCATCCCCAATATATTTATCTACCCAACTTCCAGAATGACGGATAATTTCTCCTGCCTGACGAAACCAATTACTAATTAAGACTGATAGGATTTCTTCGTTTAATTGTCTCGATAAAACGGTAAAATTCCGCATATCTGCCACCATGACAGACATCAGGCGGCGTTCGTGCAAGAGGTTTGTTTGGGTATCTTCTTCTCTTGGGTTCTGGGTTGATAGTTCACGATCCAGGGCATAGAATTCAACATGGGATTTGCCGAAAAGAATGCGATCGCCGTTTTGCAGAGCGATTGGAACACTGACTCGTTTCCCGTTAACAAAGCTTCCATTACTACTCCCCAAATCGATCAGGAGGTAATCTCCCGTCTCATTGCACTGGAGAATCGCATGGCTACGGGACATGGAATGGTCACGGATCACAATGTCATTTTCCTGACTGCGACCAATTGTCCAATAGTTTTTTTCCGCCAGAGAGAATTGTCGTTCCCCTTGGAGGGTATGAATCACAAAATGAGCGTTGTTTTGTCCGAGTTGTTGCACGGGGGGAAAGGATAAAAAAGCAGGTTCCTAAGCCAGGATAGCAACAATCCAGAATAAACTGTCAACTAGAATTGTACTCAATACTGCTCCAGCAAACGCCCACCAATGAATTTGGGGTTTTGCCAAGGCCCATTTGCCTAATCCTAAGAGGAAAGCGACTAGCAAGACAGCCCAACCCAGTCCCCAACTGGTCTGAATCTGGGCGATCGCGTTGTGGAAAATCGGCGCGGCCATTGTGGGATCGGCGGCCATTAATTGTCGCCAAGCATCAATTAAACCCGTGAGATAAAAATAAATATCCGTGATGGCGGTTCCCGTCAATGATCCCAAATAAAATAGGTTACCCACCAGTCCCCAACGTCGAGATAATCCCCAAATCGCAACGGGAAGAGCGATCGCCTCAATGGGCAGATGAATCAAGGGTTCCCAACGAAACCATCCCCAATAAATAGAACCTGCTAACCAACTCCAGCTAAATCCTAAGAACAGATCTCCCCAGACAGCAATTTTCGGATTGGGATTTCTCATTAAGGCGATCGCGAAAATCAGCCAACCGACGGTCAAGGCCAAGCTTAACCAGGGAAAAGAGCGGACTAGGGGGGCTTGGACAAAAACAGGGACAGAGACGAGAAACCCTGACATCAGCAGGATAAACCAGGCTTCGGTATTCTGCGATCGCTCCTGGGGTAAAATTAACCCGTCCCTACTGGATGGTCGAGCGAAATTAGCAACAACAGAGGTTAAGAGGGGGATCACGGCAATGTTAAATAATAAATCTTAAAGGCTTTCATTTTCGTTACTTATCTTAACATATCCCCAACCCATCCAGAATGGGAGGACGAAATTTTTTCTGGTGACCCAAAAACTGACCCCTTAAAGGGCGATCGCGTCTAGACCAGGTTTTTCAACAATGTGTAGTAATTTTAGAAAGGACTTTAATATAATCTGAAATATTGGACTTCATAACATCCTTAAAAAAAGTGAAGGACTCAAAATTTGTGTACCGTGAAAATATTTTAGAGGG
>JBEIFD010000379.1:0-4360 GCA_040382535.1 Merismopediaceae cyanobacterium | reverse complement strand
TTGCAACTTGACGGCGATCTTCATTGGGCAAGTTCTCAACTAAAGCGGTCTGAGCATAGCAGAATGAAAACAGTTTTGTTTGCTGTGTGATGTATTCTGCAATGTCTCGTTTTTGCTGATTAGATAGTTCTTTAGATTGACTTTGATTAGGTTCTATTTTGGGAGCGATCGCCGTCTCATTCTCAGATTCTATCCAGTGATACTTCCCTTTACCATCAAGAGTTAGAGTCAGCTTAGAACCGTTGCTATAGTTAATAATTTGTGAGTTTACAGGTTGCCAGAGAGTGATATCTTCCCCATTCTCAAGCTTGCAATCAGCAACGATTTTAGGGCCAAATTTAGTGTTAACAGATCAGAGATTTTTAACGAGTGTAGCGGTCAATAGTTTCATTTTTCTAACGTCCTTAATTGTGATTATTTGTTGCGTAGTGGGGCCTTGTTGGCCCCTGATTCATTGGTTAAAATTCGTAACTAGGATTGAAAAGGTCAATCAAGCTATGGTCAACAATTTTATGAGTCCATTTCTTGTCACCCATTAAGGCCCGTTCCTCTTGAAGGGTTAAGGGTTCATCGGTAGGATGATTAATCTCAATGGTTTCTAAGGACATACCGTCAAAATCAAGGGCCTTGAATTGAATGATTACGCGGTGTAGGTAACGGGTAGCAATAGCTGTTAACATGGCATTGAAACCTTTTTAATTGATTGGTTTACAGGCGATCGCTGTTCTGTCCAGGAGTGCGATCGCTTTGACTTTGGAAATCTTTGGTTAACTTAGCTTGGGGCGGTTCCTTCCCCTTTCCTTTGGTATATTACCAATATAACCTAGTCTTTCACTTAATGCAATACCCTAATAATTAGTCTTTTACCTTAATATTGTGTCAGTCTATTACTTTTTCTTATATGGTGTGATACCTATTAGTAAGATATGATAGAATACTGGTAATAGACTAAAGGAATAAGATTATGGCCACTAAGAACAGGGCGATCGCCGTTTATCTGCCTGATGACCTTCTAGAGAAGGTGACAGAGTTCTGTAATGCCAACGGATTGACCCGAACGTACCGTGACAACATTCAAGACCCTGAGAGAGCAGGCAAAACAGAACCTAGTCTGGGGACAGGTATCGTCAAAATGCTCTATCAGTTAACGGGTGAGGGAACGGGTGAAACGGTGGCTTCCGTTGTCGTGAGGGAAGCTTCCCCTGACGTTGACAAGAAAATTGAGACGGCGTTGGCAGCTATGGAGTCGAGGTTAATGGACTTAATTGAAAAAAAGCTCTAGCCCGCGAAAATGAATCATTGCGGGCTAAATTGGAATTAATGGAAAGAAATAGTAGGGAATTTCCTCCTCTCGAATCTCTAGTGACTAAGACTGAATTTGAGAGGACAAAGGAAGACATCTGGGCCGAGCTTAACCGTCTTGATAGCGCAGTAGCGATGGTGGGCAATTTTTATCAATTGACTTACAAAGATCAATCTTCAAATGATGAGCTTGAGGGTGATGCGGCTCCTGTTGATTATTTTCCCGATCCCAAAGAGGAGGAATATACTCAGGGAGTTTTGGAAATTGAAACGGCTCAACCTACTGTCAGCAAATCAGAAGAAGCGAGTTTGAATCAGGAACCCCAGGCGATCGCCGTTGAGAGTTTTAGCCGTGCCGAACTTGAAGGCATGACAATCAGGGAACTTAAAGACCTCGCCAGTGGCAAGGTTAAAAACTTTAGTCGGATGAGATCGGCTCAGTTAATTGAGGAACTGATGAAATTCTTTTTCCCAAACGGGGAAAATCAGTAAAAAAACTCATTGTTGAAAATCGCCATCCTCACCGAAAAACAGCTAATTTTTCCTTACACCTCAAAAAAGGGTCTTTTGTGACATATTCACTACTATATGGATATGTTTTTATGGAGTTATCGGCAAAAAAGTACCTCGAAAAAGCGGCGATCGGCACCAAATCGTCACCGAATTGTAAGGTTTCCAGTTGGCAGTTGAACTACTGCTCAAAATGCCTTGAATTAGGGATTGTTGGAATCCCTTAAGGCGATCACTTCAGGGTTTGAATCATTTAAGCATAGTAAAACGCCTTCGAGTAGCAATGGAACGAAAACATAAACTAAGGCTGTAAAACTTATACAGCAAGGATTATAGCGATTCAATGCTGTGCTTAATTTCTCTTTTTGTTAATATTTTTTTGTTATTTTAACTTGCTCATTATGACTTCAGAAAATTTAAAGGACGTAATTTTCCCTGCTTTATAGATTCAGGTAAAGCAAACTGATAATCCCCAGGTCGGCTGCTTTTCGCTATTCATAAGTAGTTGTACAAAATTAATTACACAAAAATCGGGCTTAAAAGCTTGTATGGCATCAAAGTTCTGTGTAAATAATTTCGTCTTATTACTTAAGCCACCCTACGCTGCTACCGTTTCGGATGAGTTGGGTTGGGTCACATCGCTGAATGGAATTGAAGTCCATTCCCCATTATTACTGCACTCATAGCGATCACCAATTACCCCTGTAACGATGTACCAACCCCCAGTAATTCGATCTTCGATGATTTCCCCTACCCGATAACGGTTGCTGATAACGGACACGGTAGGGGGGGGGGAATCAAAAGATTCTTTAGTAGTACCTTGAGTGGTTTTGATGGGGGGAGGTACTAGTTCCAGATGGTTGTCTATTTTTGTAATTTTTATAGGGTAATCTGGAACCGATTCAAAGCTAGATACAGTAACCGTTTGAGAGGGGTCGGTAGTGCCAAAATCGAATTTTTCATTTTCTATGACATTTTCAGGAATCGTACTGGATTTTTGAGGAAGTACACTACGCTCAAAACGGGCGGTAAGAAGCCGATCAATGACCTCAAAATAGGGCTGTGTTTTGGTCATATCATTCAAATCAATAAAGTATTCCCGTCTCTTAGTTCCGTCGGGTAACTTAAAGTTATGCTCTTTTAGCCGATAGCCTAAGCACTCGATCAACCAACGGATAAATTTCATCGAATCTTTTCCAGGTGCGCGTCCTAGTCCCTTATAGACGGCTGCTTTTTTACATTTTTGGATAATCTCTTTCACCATAGGATGATCGGCGGTTAGTGCCATCGCTGTAGGGAGTGCGATTAAATCTAGGATTCCTGATTGTGCGATCGCCTTTGCCTGTAAGTATTCGTTTTTTAATTCCCAAGGGCATAAGCCTTCTTTTTGGGTATAGTCTTGGTAACGTTTGCTGCCTAGCTTGCCAGCAAGTTCTAGGTTGTTGGCCATAATGTAGCGGCGGCGGGCTGATAGGGCATTAATCCGATCAAATTTAATGAATCTCACAAATTCAGGAGACCAGATAGATTCATATTCCAGATAGGGCAATGCTGTTAGGATTTTTGCCTTATCAAATGCTCGGCGATCGCCTTCGGTAGCATTTTCTCCCAGCATCAGAGCAATAGAGTATAGAAATTTATCAGATGCGTTATAAATTTCGGCTGATTCCCTATCCTTAATCGCGTTAGTTTTAGCCTTTAAAATTTCTTTTGATTCCTTATCCGTTTCGAGAGTGAACCGTTCCAGTTCATAGCCATCATTCTTCACCGAGTCGTTAAAACATTCCCTAAATTTAATTCTTTCGTATTCGGCTATAAATCGAAAATTAGACGATAATTCTAATACTGGTGCAGGAAAATTATCAATCTTTTCCTTGAGATTAGCAATGATTTCTGCTGAGTTTTCAAGATGTAAACCATTGACTTCACTTACTACATAACTAAGAATTTCAGACGCGCTATACTTCCGTTTAAAAGTGCTATCAGTAATAATAGAATGAGAGCGTAACCAAACATACCGAGGACAATTAATATCCCTTAGTCGGATAATCATTTGTCGCTGTGCATCAGTCCCTAGTATTCCAAAAAAGAACGAATAAAACGCCCCAAAATAATCGCTGATGTCAACGCTGACCCCTGATTCGACAGAGGGCGAAAATAGAATAAAATCAGGCTTATTTTCTCGAATCCAGTTATCAGAATTACCTAAGAAAAGTTTAACTTCTTTTAGATTCACAGTTTCAGAGGTGATCAATAATCCTTTATAGCCCAATGATTCAAAAATTTCGCACACACTTTTCAGGAATATTTTTGAGTCGCTACAGATCATAATGGGAGTGTGAGCAATGGTCTCCTTTTGGTGTTTTAAGAATGGACTTTTATCATTCTTTTTGACTTTTTGACGTTCTATTGTGCCTTCCAGTAGATTGATTTTAGGGCGGGCGATCGCGTAATCATTCAACAGATTAATTACAGGCTTATCGGTAACACCTTCGAGAAAAGATTTAATGTAATCGGCATTGTGTCCGTCTAAGCAGATAATCCCTTT
>JBEIFD010000378.1:0-4385 GCA_040382535.1 Merismopediaceae cyanobacterium | reverse complement strand
TATTGACCTTGAAAATGGGCTGTTTTGGCTCAGAATATTTCCTGTCTCGTCACGAATCACCAATTCTACCGTCACTTTTATTCTTTTTACTCCTTTTTTTAAGGCAATCTGTTTTTTTGCTTTCTCTTCATTTTACCTAGTCATCAACTAAATTGTTTACAGTTGGAATTTTATGGATCAATTGGACTTAAGAGGAACAAGGTACAAAAGGGATACAGAGTTAAAGGTACACTGATGAACTGGAATTTTTGCGAATTCCTGAATTTATCCAAATGATTAGCTTAACTTATCGCTCAACGTCCAACAGATCCAATTTTATCAGAATTCAGTAGCAAGTGATCCGCTTTGGGAATAATAGTTAGCAATTCTAATCTTAAGAAAACCTTTAGAAAAAGATAAAAGTAAAATTTTAGTGATATTTTTTAAATGTCTGGTAGATAGCTTGACGTAAAACGGTAAAACAGATTGAATCCAATAATTCAAAAAGCTCCCTGGTTCATCATCGGGAATGTTTTTAGCTACTGTTGATTACTTTATTTTTATTCAAAGTCTATACTTGCGGCAATGAAAAAACAATTGTCAGAGAATAAAGATGCTCCTAATTCACTTTATTTAAGCGAATTTCAGCGTAGAATTCTCCAAAAAAATTTAGAAGAGACTCAAATAGAATCCTATCGTCAGCGAATTTTAATTATGTTGCTGGCAGATGAAGGAAAAACCCAAAAAGAAATCGCTCAAAGTCTTAATTGTTCTGCGGCAACGGTGCGCCACTGGACAACAATGGCACGAATGGGACTCGCTCACCAATGGCAAGAAGTTCCCGTTGGTCGGCCCAAAAGAATTAATCACGAATATTTACAACGTTTAAAAGAATTAGTTAGCAAAAGTCCGCAAAACTTTGGTTATGGTTTTCAACGCTGGACAGGATCGTGGTTAAGTCGCCATTTAGCCAAGGAGTTAGGGATTGAAGTCCATGAACGTCATATTAATCGTTTGCTGAAAGAGATGGGTTTATCTCTTACTAAAACTCAGAAAAATTTATTAGTGGAAAATCAGCCTATTCGGATTGCCATTGTTGATTTATCTGGCATTAGTCAATCTCAACCTAAATAATTATTCAATTTATCTAAAATTTAATTTATATATCTGAGTTATTGTATGACTTCACAATCTTTAAAGGCGATCACCTTACCTTTATTAACGGAAATTTTCGGCGATCAGATCGCTGAATCAGATTTTCAGCAATGTTTACAAACCGTTCAATATTTAACCCCAAAAGTGGGTAAATTTTGGCTGGGAACTGAAGCAAAAACAGGACTATATCTAATTTTAGAAGGTAAGGTTCGGTTATTAGATGTCAATGAAGAACTGATTACCACTCTAGAGCCAGGAGACACGTTTGGCGAATTTACCCTATTTTCAGAAGCTAATTTAACACCCTATGATGGTAGGGCCGCCTTGGGTTTGCAATTAGCTTTTTTACCACAAACTTTTATCGTTAATCTTTGGCAGAAATATCCCAAAATACGAGAAAAATTATGGCAACAAGCTCAAAATCGTCATGCCTTGATATCTGATTCCAGTGACTTTTTCTCTGATACCGCGATCGCGTCTGAATCCGTACCTTGGTCAATCCCCATTAGGGAAGAACAATCACAGAAGAAAATTAATAAAGCCTATTTTCCCAGTCCAGCCGATCAAATTGGGCATTGGCTACAAAAAATTACTCGTCGTTATCCCTTTTTTGCTCAACAAAGTGGTTCGGATTGTGGTGCCGCTTGTTTAGTAATAGTTTCTCGTTATTGGGGCAAAAAATTTAGTGTCAACCGAGTACGAGATATGGCCAATGTGGATCGCAATGGAGCTTCTTTACGGGGTTTATCAGCCGCCGCCGAAAGTGTCGGTTTTTCCACCCGTCCTGTTAAGGCGAGTCTCGATCAATTGGCCAAACAAACCTTGCCCGTGATCGCCCATTGGGAAGGAAAACATTACATTGTAGTTTATGAAATCACGAAAAAAACGGTGATTGTGGCTGATCCAGCAATCGGACAATTGACGCTAACCCATCGGGAGTTTTTAGCTAAATGGACAGGTTACGCCTTACTTTTACAACCAACGGCTCTGTTTAAAGAAGCGAAGGAAACAACAACGCCTTTCTGGCAATTTTTTGAATTAGTTAAGCCCTATCAATTAGTCCTAGCAGAAGTTTTTGTTGCCTCTCTTTTAATCCAGATTTTTGGTTTAATCACGCCTATTTTTACCCAGATTATTTTAGATCGAGTTGTGGTTCAGCGATCAGATTTAACCCTCTTTACCATTGGTTTGGGACTACTAATTTTTGGTGTTTTTCGGGTGATGATTATTGGTTTGCGTCAATATCTTTTGGATCACACCGCCAATAAAATGGATTTAGCCCTGATTGTGGGTTTTATTCGTCATACTTTACGGCTACCGTTGGGCTTTTTTGAATCCCGTTATGTCGGTGATATTATTTCTCGTGTTCAGGAAAATAGTAAAATTCAACGCTTTTTATCGGGGGAATCTCTTTCTATTCTGCTAGATTTACTGACGGTATTTATCTATGTCGGTTTAATGTTTTGGTACAGTTGGAAAATGGCATTAGTCGTTTTAATTATCATACCTCCTTTTTTGCTTTTAGCCCTTATTTCTACCCCATTTTTACGGCGTATTTCACGAGAAATTTTTAATGCTTATACCTTGGAAGGTAGCTACCTAATTGAGGTGTTGTCTGGCATTCGTACCGTCAAATCTACAGCCGTTGAACAGACTGTGCGTTGGCATTGGGAAGAATTATTACAACAGGAAATAACGAAAAAGTTTTCAGGACAAGTAATCGGCAATCGTTTGCAAATTGTTAGTAATTTAATTGAGTCATTAATGAGTACTGCCCTTCTTTGGTTTGGAGCTTCTTTAGTTATTAAAAATCAGTTAACCATTGGGCAATTAGTGGCTTTTAATATGCTACTTTCCAACGTGATTAGTCCTTTCCGAAGACTAACGGTACTTTGGAACCAATTTCAGGAAGTTACCATCGCGATAGAACGAATTAATGATGTTTTAGATACAGAACCCGAAGAAGATTTACATAAGCAAATGCGTCAGACATTGCCACAAATTCAAGGCAATATTTCTTTTGATAATGTCACGTCTCGTTATCATCCTGAAAGTGAGATTAATGTCTTAGAAAATCTTAGTTTTGAATTACGATCAGGTCAAATAGTTGCCTTAGTCGGAAGAAGTGGTTCGGGAAAAACGACGATTTCTAAATTAGTTCTAGGATTATATCCGCCTACAGACGGCAAGATTTTGATTGATGGTCAAGATATAACGAGTCTTTCCCTTCATTCCCTTCGCCATCAAGTCGGAGTAGTGGATCAAGACACCTTTCTATTCGGAGGAACGATTCGAGAAAATATTAGTTTAGGACACCCCGACGCAAAACTAGAGGCAATTATCGAAGCCGCTAAATTGGCAGGAGCCGATGAATTTATTAAAAAGTTACCGATGGGTTATGAAAGCCAAATTGGGGAAGGGGGCGGAATGTTATCGGGAGGGCAACGTCAACGTATTGCGATCGCGAGAGCCTTATTAGGCAATCCCAAATTATTGGTATTAGATGAAGCAACTTCCCATTTAGATGCGGAATCTGAACGCATTATTCAAAATAATTTAATCAAGATTATCGGCGATCGCACCACGCTAGTTATTGCCCACCGTCTTTCTACCATACGTCATGCGGACTTAATTTTAGTGTTAGATAAAGGAATTTTAATTGAGCAAGGAACCCATGAAGAATTAATGACAAAACGGGGGCATTACTATTATCTTAATCAACAACAATTAGAAGTAATGTAACTTTACCTTACAAATTTTATTTAAAAATTCATCGCCAATAAATCATCAAAAAATCATGACTACTGAACTTCAATCGAGCGAAAACAGGACACCTCCAGCTACCGTAGAAGCGGTTAAATCTGAAGAAATTGCGTTGCCAGTAACAGAAGACTGGTCGTATGCGACTAAAGAACTTTTGGATACTCTGCCTCAAGCTTGGACAAGGGGATTACTTTATTTTCTAGTCATTTTTATTGCTATTGTTCTACCCTGGGCAATTTTTTCTAAAATTGATGAAACAGGCAATGCTAGAGGTCGTATTGAACCCAAAGAAGAAACGATTAAATTAGATGCGGCTGTCGCAGGTACGGTCTCAGAAATTCGCGTCAAGGAAGGCGATCGCGTTAAAGCGGGGCAGGTTTTAATGCTACTAGAATCGGACTTAATTAACAGCGATTTAAAACAAGCTCAAGATAAATTAACGGGTCAACTCAATCGTCTCAATCAATTAAGTTTATTAAAAACCCAAT
>JBEIFD010000377.1:0-4391 GCA_040382535.1 Merismopediaceae cyanobacterium | reverse complement strand
GTGGTCGGTTTAATCTCTACCGATATCTCTACGTTAGGTCTTTAGCTTGGGGATGTCAGTCCCATCTGAGATGGAAAATATCAGTTTCGTACAAGAGTTATCGCTTTTTTTAGTAGAAAAAAGTAGAAAGAATAACAGATCTCTTGGATCAAGGGTGCAGTTGTTAAATTTGCTACTTTTGGGCGCAAGCCTTGCACCGCTACGATCCTCTAAAAACCTTCGGTAGGGGCGAATTGCGTTCGCCCTTGAACAAGACTGCCCCAGGAGAGCAGACAAAATAGTGGATATTGTGTTAGCATCGGAAAAATTTAGACAAATTTAGTCCGACTTCCAGTTTCATGAGTAAGGTTCTGGTGCTAAATGCCTCCTATGAACCGCTTAACATCACCAGTTGGCGGAGAGCGGTAGTTCTGTTGCTTAAGGGAAAAGCCGAGCAACTGGAACATAACGGCCATTTTATTTATACAGATTTTCCCTTTCCCACTGTTATTCGTCTGCGTCATTTCGTCAAAGTCCCCTATAAGGAAATTCCCCTCACTCGGCGGAATCTGTTGGAACGCGATCGCCATACCTGCCAGTATTGCAACTATCGAGGAGAACAACTGACCCTGGATCATGTGATTCCTCGTTCTAGGGGAGGCGGAGATACCTGGGATAACTTAGTTGCCGCCTGTGTCCGATGTAATGTCAACAAAGGGAACCGCACTCCCAAAGAAGCAGGAATGCCCCTGAGTATTCAACCCCGTCGCCCCTACAGTAGCCTCCATTTTGAACTGGTCAAACATACTAGGGGAGAACATAATCAGGAATGGCGCAAGTATGTAATTGGGATTGATTAGTGATCGCCCCCTAAATTCCCCAATACTGGGGGACTTTCCAGCCATTGTTCCCCTTTCTAAGCCGATAACGCGATCGCCGCATTTTGTCCCCCGAAACCAAAACTGAGACAAAGGGCGTGATTTATCAGGGCAGATTGGGAATATTTGACAAAGTTTAACCCAAACGCTGAATCCTTTAAACCCACACAGGGCGGTAGGATTTGGGACTGTAACGCCATTAAACTAAAGGCAATCCCCAAGGCTCCCGAAGCTCCCAAAGTATGGCCCGTTGCTCCCTTGCTGGAACTCACCGCGACCTGTTCGGGAAAAATAGATTGAATTAAAGCGGCTTCTCGGCGATCGTTTAATGGGGTTCCTGTGCCGTGAGCGTGAATAAATTGAATGTCATTCGGGGTTAAATCACTTCGTTCTAAACAGTGTTTAATCGCCAAACTCGCACTGTGATTATCTTCGGCGGGTGCGCTAACATGACTGGCATCACAGGTAAAGCCCCAACCTTTGATAGTTCCGTAAATTTTTGCGCCTCGTTTTTGGGCTAATTCCAAAGATTCCAACACAAAAACTGCTCCTCCTTCCCCTAAAACTAATCCCTCTCTCTGTTGATCAAAGGGATAACAGCCCGTTTTAGCTAAGGCTCCCATTTGTTGAAATCCTGCCAAAGTTAAAGGCGTGATCGGGACTTCTACGGCTCCTGCAATAACTCTTTCACAGCGTCCTTGTTGAATTAAGTTACAGCCCTGACTAAGAGCTAAAATACCTGTGGCACAGGCGGCCATGGGAGCCAACACTATTTCCTGACTGCCAATCTGACGAGCAGTTAGGATCGCGCCTTGATGAGGGAGGGTTTCGAGCCAATCGATGGGAAATTGATCGAGAGAACGGGCGAACTGTTCCCACAAACCCTGACAACCCCGACTAGAGCCGATCGCGACCCCACAATTTTCGAGGGGAACAACTAATTGGGCATCCTCTAGGGCATCTTGGACGGTTATTTGCACAATCTGTCCCAGGCTGAGGGGAGAGTTAGAAATCATCGCTAAGGGAATGGGAGGAAACGTAGGAAAAGGCTGCTGAAATTTAATACCCGATTTTCCCTGAATTAAATTCTGCCAACTGTCGGTTAAATTCCCTAAAACTGACCGTAAACCAATGCCCGTAATCGCAATATCCAAGGTTATGCTCTTAAACTATTTTGATGATTTCTCCAGTGGCGCGATCGCGTAGAGGGACTTGACGTAATTGTTCTAAATTAGCGGCATTACTACAAAAAGTGGCAATTTTTAGGGTATCAATGAGGTTAGAAAATTGCTCCTGGGCCACATCCAAATTAACCGTAGCCGCTTGTAAAATCGGGGCTGCACTGCCCACTAAGGTGGCTCCGATCGCGATCGCCTTGGCCGCATCCAGACCATTGCGAATCCCTCCACTAGCAAAAATCGGTAAATCAGGAACCGCTTGACGGACTTCTTTTAAACAAACCGCCGTAGGAATGCCCCAACTCGCAAAATTATGGGCAATTTGTTGATAACGGTGGTCATTTTGTCGGTAGGCTTCGACTTCGCTCCAACTGGTTCCGCCCGCCCCTGCCACATCGATCGCCGCCACCCCACAATTTTTTAAACGTTTGGCCACCGAGGCACTAATCCCGTTACCGACTTCCTTAATAATCACGGGAACGGCTAATTTATTAACCAATTGTTCAATTTTTTGTTCTAATCCCGACCACAGGCGATCGCCCCCTGGTTGAACCGCTTCTTGAAGAGGATTGAGGTGCAAAATCAAGGCATCGGCTTCAATCATATCAACGGCCCGTTGAGATTCCTCTAGTCCATAGCCGTAATTCAGTTGAATCGCTCCTAAATTGGCAAAAAGGAGAATATCTGGCGCAACTGACCGCACTTGATAGGTGGAAACTAAGCTGGGATCTTCAATGGCCGCCCGTTGGGAACCGATGCCCATCGCAACTCCCAGGGATTGGGCAACTTCGGCTAAATGTTTATTAATCGTCCAGGCGGCCTTGGTTCCTCCCGTCATGCTACTGATGAGTAAGGGAGCCTGTAACTTTTTTTGCCAGAGGGTTAAACCGAGATCAACCTCATCTAAATTCAGGTCGGGTAGGGCGCAGTGGTCTAAAAAAAAACGCTCAAACCCCGTCGTGATTCCCTTGGCTTTGACATTTTCTTCGAGAACAATCTTGATGTGATCCGCCTTGCGAGTTTCCGTTGATGCTATTGGTTCCAACATGAGTTTTATGTCAAATTTAACACATCTTTCATATGTTGGTCTCCTCCCGCGATCGCCATGAATAATCCAGGGTGCAGGAGTTGAACCTGCCTTGCACGAATTATGAGTTCGTTGCCTCAACCGCTCGGCCAACCCTGGGAAAGAAACACTTTTCCGATTATAGCCTGTTTGTTGAGGGAATTTGTGGGGATTTGTTACGGTTATCTGAGGGCAAATTTTTGCAGAAAATCCTCAAAATCGAAATGATCTTTCATTAATTGTTGAATGCAATCGACTTTAATGGATTCCTGAAGTCGAACGGTTCCAAAGGCTTGATCGACAATTTCTACGGTTTTTAGAGTGTCTAAATTCACGGCCAAAATGGGAATTTCTAGATCTTCAGCCCGACTGATAATTAACGCCTGGGGCGGAACATTTCCTGTCAAAATCAGGCAACTGGTGGAGGTTTCTAGGGCCGCTAATTGTAAATCCGTGCGATCTCCGCCTGTCACAACGGCTTTGTTTTCACCTTGACGGAAATATTCTAAGGCTGAGTTAACATTCATCGCGCCAATGGTCAGGGAATCTACCATCAAATCCAAGCGATCGGAACGACAGAGGATTTTTGCTTTCAGTTGATGGGCCAGTTCTCGCACACTCACACTGCGGAGTAAATCGTTCTGGGGTAGCATTCCTAAAACAGGAATTCCTTGTTTTTCTAAAAAGGGTTTGATCAAATCCTTCGTTTCTGCGATCGCGGAAGGGGGAATATCATTAATCACCACTCCCAATAAACTTTCGCCCAATTCCTTTTTCGCTTTCAACAGACCATCGACCACCAGGGGGGAATGGTAACGAGCGACCAAAATAATTTTCGCCAGATTCGTTGCCGCACCGTTGTCCGTTAGAGAAGCAATCAAATCTTCAAAGGAAAGATTAAATAAACTGCCTTCTCCCAAATTCCCAGGCCCTTCCAATAAGACCACATCTGCTTCAATGTTTCCCAGGGCAGATTGGAGTTTGTCTAAATAATTGGTACTATCTGTCCCTTCAAGACGTTTTTGAATAGTTTCTGGGCTTAAAAACAGTAAGGGGAGACAAACTTGGTTGTCTTTTAGTCCCAGAGCTTCCTGGATAAACTGGACATCGGCATCTTGATTGTCTGGGAGAGCTTCACTGAGATCCGTTCCGACGGGTTTACCGTAGGCGATCGCGAAACCAGCCTCTTGCAATTGACGACCCAGCCCTAAAATCGTGCCAGACTTGCCACTATAGGACTCAATGGAACCAACTAATAAAAATTTCGGCGAATTTGCCACAAGACTACTC
>JBEIFD010000376.1:0-4395 GCA_040382535.1 Merismopediaceae cyanobacterium | reverse complement strand
GGCGTTAAAACAGGAGTCCTTGACGCGATCGCGGTGGATCATCGAGCCTACACCTACGAGGAAAAAACCCTAGCCTTTGCCGAATCTCCGACGGGAAGCATTGGATTAGAATTGGCATTACCCTGTCTTTGGCAAAATTTAGTGGAAACGGGAGATTTAACCGCTCTAGAACTCTGGCAAGTATTAAGTATTAATCCCTTGAAATGTTTAGGTTTAGCTGAAACAAATCAGGATTATCTGCTTTTTGATCCAACGGTCAATTGGACAGTGGATGGTTCAAGTCTGAAAACCTTGGGACGCAATACGCCTTGGTTGGGAGAATCTATTCAAGGCAAGGTGATTAGAATGATTAGAGGTTAAAATATTTGATTTTTCTGAAGAGATGATTTTTCTGAACAGACTTAGATCGCAGATCGGGAAGAGGGCGATCGCATTTTAGAAGCAAAGAATTTAACCGATATATTTGATTAATCCATAGATTTATAACATTGAGGCGATCGCAACTTTTTAAGCCGCGATCGCTTTTTTATTGTTTCCTTATCTTAGGCGAGCGCAAGGATTTTCCGTATTTTTACGGTTACAAAAAGATTGGGTGAGTGATACGATCTTTGTGTATTTTTTTCGGATGTTTCCATGTCTATCTCTTCTGTAAGTCTTGCGTCTTTTTATGCCCAGCTTGCAAGTTTTGCGAACTTGGCAAATTTCTGGAGTCTCTTTGATACGGCATTTGGGTCAAGTTATGATTTTGCGATCGCAGCAAGTTTTCGTTCGCAATGGCAAAGTCAGAATTTTAGTCAGCTTCCCCAACTTGAAATCATCAGTAGTGGAGTTTTGGGCAAGGCAAATGGGGCTTATTCCATTAGCACGAATAGGATTTACTTATCGGACAAGTTTTTGGCAACGGCAAATCCAACAGATTTAGTTGCAGTGATCTTAGAAGAGATTGGACACTTTATCGATGCAAAGATCAATAAAAATGACAGGAAAGGGGATGAGGGAGAATTATTTTCACAATTGGTGCGGGGAGTTAAGTTAAGTGCGGCTGAGTTGACTCGTATTGAAACTGAAAATGATCACGCTATCGTAACTATTGGCGTGAAATCAGTGGCGATTGAACAGTCCCTTGCTACAACAGGTTTGACCAGTAACTTTAACGTGGGTCTCTCCTCGTCCCAACTGGGAATTTCCCTACCCCAATCATCTCTCCAACTTGCGACCAATCCTAGTCAATTTAGTATTTCCTTGCCAGCTAATTTTCTCAACTTAGCGGGACAATTTACGCCCCCCAGTAGTAATACCGTTATTAATGTTAACTACACTGGTTTTACTCCCCAAGCTCAAACTGCCTTTCAATTTGCCGTAGATGTTTGGGAAGGTTTGCTTAATACATCCGTCCCGATTACGGTAGATGCTTCTTTTTCTAATTTGGGTGCGAATATTTTAGGTTCTGCTGGCCCGAAACTATTCTATCGAGATTTTACAGGAGCGACTCAGGTTGGTACTTGGTATCCTGTTGCCCTCGCTAATTCCCTCGCTAGGAGGGATCTTGATACTTCTAATAGCGATATTAATGCCCAATTTAGCAATGCCTTTAATTGGTATTACGGGACTGATGGAAATGTTCCTTCTAACCAAATTAGTTTTGTGAGCGTTGTTCTGCATGAGTTGGGCCATGGACTGGGTTTTACAGGATTGATGCAACACCAATCGGGGAGGGGTTCTTGGGGTTATAATACTGGTCTTCCTGGGATTTATGATCGTTTCACTGAAAGTAGTTCTGGACAAAGCCTAATTAATACGTCTTTATTTCCTAATCCTTCTAATACTTTAGGAAGTCAATTAACTAGTAATAACATTTATTTTGACGGAAAGGAGGCAAATGCGGCTAATGGCGGCGATCGAGTCAAGCTTTATGCTCCTTCAACTTGGACTGAAGGCTCTAGCTATTATCATTTAGATGAGATCTTTAATAATACTCCAGATGCTTTGATGACCTATTCAATCGGGTACGGAGAAAGTATTCTGAACCCAGGGCCAATTACTCTAGGTTTGCTCAAAGATATGGGCTGGAAATTAGTTAATGACTCTTCTACGGAGACTTTAATTACCCTATCTCTTTCACCAAGTAGGGTTTTAGAAGACGGTACCAATAATTTAGTGTATACTTTCTCTCGTTCAGGTGGTAGTTTAACAACGGCTCTATCAGTTAATTACGTAATTAGCGGTACAGCAGCGAGTGGAAGTGACTATAATACAATTGCCTCCAATATTATTTTTGCGGCCAATTCAAGAACCGCAACGTTAGCAATAAACCCAATAGCCGATGCGCTAGTAGAACCCGATGAAACGATCATTTTAACTCTAGAATTAGGACCGGGTTACTCGATTGGGACGACCTCTGCTGTGACAGGAACCATTACCAATGATGACATCGCCATTGAAACAGCAGGTAACGTAAAACTTCTCAAAGATGGCGGCAATAAATACTTCGCCCAAGTAGGAACCGCAACTCCCATTGCCATCAAAAATGGTGGACAAATCTACCAAGACATCTACAGTTCTAGTTGGCAAACCCTAGCAGTAGAAAATGTTAATGGTGAAAATCAAATCCTCTGGAAAAACGTGACAGGAAACTATCTGCACATCTGGAAAATGGATCGCAATTGGAACTGGGTATCCGCGGAGGGACGATGGGCATTAAACTCAACCGAAGTCTTTAATCAAGAAATCGCTTTTGGCGTTGATGCGAATGGTGATACTTCAATTGGTAACCCCTACACTTCCATTGAATCAGCAGGAAATACGAAACTTCTCCAAGATGACGACAATAAATACTTCGCCCAAGTAGGAACCGCAACTCCCATTGCCATCAAAAATGGTGTACAGATCTACCAAGACATCTACAGTTCTAGTTGGCAAACCCTAGCGGTAGAAAATGTTAACGGTGAAAATCAAGTCCTCTGGAAAAACGTGACAGGAAACTCTCTGCACATCTGGAAAATGGATGGCAATTGGAACTGGGTATCCGCGGAGGGACAATGGGCATTAAACTCAACCGAAGCCTGTAATCAAGAAACCGCTTTTGGCGTTGATGCGAATGGTGATGCTTCAATTGGTAACCCCTACACTTCCATTCAATCGGCAGGAAATACGAAACTTCTTAAAGATGGCGGCAATAAATACTTCGCCCAAGTAGGAACCGCAACTCCCATTGCCATCAAGAATGGTGGACAAATCTACCAAGACATCTACAGTTCTAGTTGGCAAACCCTAGCGGTAGAAAATATTAACGGTGAAAACCAAGTCTTTTGGAAAAACGTGACAGGAAACTATCTGCACATCTGGAAAATGGATAGCAATTGGAACTGGGTATCCGTGGAGGGACAATGGGCAGTAAACTCAACCGAAGCCTTTAATAAAGAAACCCTCTTCGGAGTAGATGCTAATGCTGATGGTTTCGTGGGCAATTCTGTTAGCTTGAATCTCTCTGGAACCAGTGGTAAAGATACTCTGATCGGTGGAGCCAAGAGCGATGTCCTCAAGGGCTTAGGCGGTAAAGATCTTCTCACAGGAGGATTGGGTCGCGATCGCTTTAACTACACTGTTTTGACCGACTCACTCCTAGCCAACTTTGATGTGATTACGGACTTTAATGCGAATGCCAGCAATGATCTATTGCTTGTTACCACTGCACGATCAAGTTTCACTAATGCAGGGGCAGTTGCCACTCTCGATAATAGAGGAATCATTGCCAAATTAAATACCACGAATTTTGGAATCAACGCGGCTGCCCAATTTACCTTTGGAACCCGATTTTTTGTGGCGATTAATGATGGAAGGGCAGGTTTTAGTCAAACTACCGATGCCATTATTGAAATCACAGGTTTAAAAGGAACCTTGGGATTAACTAATTTTGTAACGGTTTAGTTTAGGCTCATTTAAAAGCGATCGCATTTTTCTTAATCGGGAAGTGCGATCGCATTTTTATGACAAATCCTGATTACACCAAAGGGATAATAATAGGGTTTTATCGTCTGTTGTACGGGCATTTAGGCGATCGGAATTTAAAAACGCATTGAGATAATCATCCTCTTCTTCAGGGTTTTCGGTTTCCAGTAAATAATTTTCTAATGGCTCAAAAAAAGGTGCGAAGGGAATCCATTTAACTAAATTGAGAGAAACCCGTTCCACTCCATCGGTAGCGGCACAGATAAAAGTCGGGACTTCAGACAAAACTTTTACTTGTAGGGAATCGATCGCATGGTCAGAGGTGACAAAGGTGGTTTCATTGATATACTCTCCTTTGTCGGGTTGAAAAAGGAGGCGATAGGCTTCATTTTTGTCACGAATCACCATAAAACCGTCGCCAATTTGCATTCCCGCTAACCAATGGGG